>JAIOQD010000651.1 GCA_021413595.1 Bacteroidota bacterium
CCCCTGCTGAATCTGTTAATACTTCTACTGATAAGCGAATAGCCGTTTTTTTATTATTGAGGATAACATCTACCTGAGCAGTAGCATAAAACCCTGAAAAAAAAATCAGGAACAGTAAAAATATAAATTTGAAAATTTTCATAAAAAAAGAGTAAACACTTTAATACAAATTTCTGATCTCTTTTTAATAATGAGAAGTAAGAGGTTGTAAATTATACAATGTTCGCAGACCTTGCTGATTCTGAAAAGATAAATGAACAAGCTATTGTCTGCAATCTTTATTTTCCAAAACTTAATACATATTCAATTGGAAATCTGATCGATTTCCCTTTTGGATCCTTAGCAATGCAGAATCTCAGGAATAATACAACCCCAACATTTAAATCAATAGAAAATATATCGTAAAATTCGTTTCTCATCTTTTCTATTTCTTCTCTCATCTTGGGTGGGAAAATTTCCTTATTACCAAATTCAAATGTATTAAACATAAGGGTAGAAATTGAAGCCGGATGTACAGATATTTTTTCTTTTGTAGCACCAAGCCATAATCTCTCTAGTGCTCTACCGCCTTGATAAAAATCATTTTGACTAAACTTAGGCATAGTTATTATTCCAACAGCAGAGGCCCCCGCAATACATTTTCTTTGTATTCTCCCCAATCCATTGCCCAAATCCCACTTGTTCAGGAGGTTTACAACTGGCCATTGGCTAGCAATGTGCCAGCCCACTTTTTCGGAGAGTGTTAAATCAACAGTGTTTATCAAATCAATTCCGAATCTATTTTGTTGAACTTGCTCCGGTGTCCACTGTATTTCTAACCTAAAATCCTGATGTCCTTTCGGGTGCATTATTCTATACTGATCCATTTTTGCTGTTATTTCCATAATCCGGTCAAGCTTTTTCTCATCATCAATAATAATAAGATCAGCACCGGGAATGGTTTGTGCCAGTGTACGAAGGTCTTCCAATTTTTTTCTTTCTATTTTCACTCTTGGGCCAATACTTCTATTGGTAAAGCGGTTAAAAATTTCGCTTTCAAGTTCATCACAGACATGCGGCTCTAATCTCGAACTTATTTTCTCATTGGGCTTATCAAAAAATTTAAAAACGGCTATCAATATACTGTCAATATCTATCGGAGGATGCTCTGTAAGCACTTCAAGATTCATACTATGGGCTTTCAGAACTAAGTTTTCAGTTGCAGATCCCAGCCCTACAATAGATGTAGTGCAATTACAATCCAGTACAGATGATAAATAAATCCTGTCATAAAATAGATATAAATTTTTATTGTCATATTTCCATTTCCATCCCTGCCCATTAGCTCCTGAAGGAGCCCTTGTTGCTGCATTTACTATATCGGCTATCGTTTCTTTACTTAAATCAAGCTGACCTTCTATTTCAGTAGAATTGAAATTGAGAATTTGATTTACCATTTCCTCATTTGATATAGAGGGATTTAAATTAATATCGCTCTGCAACGTATTTTCTTTGGTTTTATCAGCAATTAATTCTTCTGCATCAACAAAATACCTACCTGAATCGTGAAACTGATCTAAAAGAATTCTACGGCAAACATCGGCACCTAATCCGCCTCCCAAAACAACAGAAGACGCTAATTGAGGCCATGTAGTAATGGTTTGTGCTATTTCCATCATTGATGCTTTAAGCCGGGAGGATATAGTTTCTATACCAACCATAGGAAGTAAATAAGGAACTTTTTCTTCGTTGGTTTTAGCTTCTTTTATTTTACTAACATCTAAATGATCAATCAAACCATGAAAGATCGGACGATTGGGTTCTAAATCAAAACGCTCCACATCTATCATACCTTTATCGCTGGTATCCATTAATACCGGCACTCCATATCCTTTTGCTTTTTGACGGCAGAGAATTTTTACAGTTAAGTCATCGCATACATCTACTAATACATTCAACTTGCCACCAGCTGAAATAAAATAATCAATATTATCTTCAGTAATTCCATCATGAAAGCAGATCACTTTTAAAAATGGATCAATTTCTGCAATTTCCCTTGCAACCACAATTGTTTTACCGATACCCAAATTAGGTATGCCTGTTCTTATACGGTTCAGATTACTGAGTTCCAGAATATCAAAATCGGCTATTCTTAATTCACCGCATGTTCTTTCCATGGCAATTGTAAGTGCAATGGATTGTCCAACGGATAATCCAATAATTCCAACTTTTTTTGTTGAAAGAAGGGCAGCTTCCTGAGGAGTAATTTTATATTGATTGCGGTTGGTTCTAACTGTAACAAATTCTTTTTCATCTAATAAATGTACCAACTTATTCAACCAAGGGTAATAAACCCAAACACCATATTCTTCATAAGGTGTTTTTGCAATATGTTTGATAGCCAACTCAGTCAATTCATTTTTACTGAATACATTTTTAGGATTTTGTGATTTAACAAATTCTTCCACTTGTCCTAAAATTTCATCAAAAACCTCCACATCATGGACCTCATCAAGTAATTGATTTAACTTTTTTTTATCCGCATCAATGCTTAAACGAAAAAATAATGGATCACAACTTTTTTGCTTCGCTTTGTTCTGTAAAGAAAGTACGTGTAATTTTGTTTTCATATTAAATTTCAAGTTAATATTTCTTATTTCTTTCGGCAGGAATGCTAAACATTCAAAATGAAAACGCTATTAGCCAATTCAATTAGCCTTGATTAATAGTTGATTTTCTAAATTCCATTGGGTTTGCAGTTGCCACCAACAAATCATAATCAATTTTTATCAATTGATTTTTTCTCCCTTTTTCCATTGTTATTTGTACCGGATTTTTTCTGAGATCAAAAATTCGTTCTGTTTCAAGTTCGCTGGCATTAGATAAATTACGAGCCTCTTTTTGCAAAACTACCGTAGCTAATAAATCATCTTTTGGATAATAAAAAGTTCCTTCCTTTCCTACACTTTTTTCTACTAAAAAACCATAATTACTTGCAATGCCTGTGGTGAAAGGTGAACAGAGTGCAAGCATTGTGTCGAGCCCAATTTGATTACTTATGGCTAGAGCAGCTCGAATAAGGAAAATACTTCCTATTCCAAGACTGGCATCTTCAACAGAATTCCATAAACCACACACTTCTCCTATTCCATTATCACCATATCTTTTTATTAAATCATAAATTCCGGGATCTAAGTATCCTGCTGCTTCTTCTATTGGCAAGGGTTGGTTTCCTCCTGCAACATGGATGCGTGCGCCACCAAGAACTCTTTTTTCATCATCCGATTCAACTAAGATGACAAAAGCGCCCGGATTGTATGCCCAATCATTGTTTGAAGATGTAACCTCTTTTATACCCACAGAACCAAGCACCCGCTTGTGTCCTTCAATAAATTTTTTACAAAGTTCAAAATGTTCGGTTGCTCTAAATGCCCGAATTTTTATCATCGTTTTAAGTCTAGTTCAAGAAAAATAATAATTCTAATTTTAGAACCTGAAGATTTTATCCTTTGATTCTCTTTTTACGAAATCAGTTTTTGACGCAACATAAATTCTAATTGGGAATTTACTTGTAATAAGCTTTTCATTAGCTCCTTATTTTCTTTCCTTAACGCATATACTTCATACGCCTTATCAATTGTAATTTTTAATTCATCTGCATTAAAAGGTTTTGTAGTGTAATGATATATTTTACCTTTATTAATTGCATCTATTACTGCTTCAATATCGGCATAACCGGTAAGTAGCATCCTAATAGGGTCGGGGTAGTCTTGGATAACTGATTCTAAAAATTCTACTCCGGTAATGTTGGGCATACGTTGATCTGTAATAATAATTTCAATGTCGTTATTTACTAAAATCTTTTCTGCTTCGGAAGCAGTTTCAGCAATATGAACCTCATAATGCTTTCTAAAATTTGCTTTAAATGATTCAAGATTATTTACTTCATCATCTAGATACAAAATGCGGATTTTATGATTGTCTTCCATACAAATAATTTTAGTTTTAATATTATTCTTTATTTTTAATGGCCATAAGTGCAGTTCTAAAAATTTAAAAAAATAACCACTAAGGCACTAAGTTCAAAAGCCTCACAGAGAATTCCTTAGTGTTTCTGCGTGTTCTATTGCCTTAGTGGTAATGTTTTTGTTTTGATAATGAATTTTTGGAACTGCCCTTAAGATCTATTTTCATATTTATTAACATTGTAATTTTAATCATTGATACTTAAAATTTCAATTATATTATTGTTTTTTACGATTAGTTACAAAATTAGTTTCCAGAAAATACCAGTAATTTAAAAATAAATCCTACCCTATCTTCTTAATCCTAAGAATGGGATACAACAATACTTTCCATTAAATATGATTTTTTTTACAAAGGTAAATACAGGCTGAAAGTAGTACCCTTATCGAATTCGCTTTCGACAGAAATAGTCCCTCCTAATTTGGTTACGCTTGTCTTTACTATGTATAAGCCTAATCCTGAGCCTTTTGGTGAAGAAGTAGCACGATAAAACATTTTAAATATATTGGATTGTTGCATACCGGCAATCCCTATCCCGTTGTCTTCAATTTTGAATGAAATTCCATTACACTTATTTGAGACATGAATTTTTATAAAAGATTTGTCTGATCCTACTTTACGATATTTGATAGCATTATCAATCAAATTAAACAAAATGGTATTGAATAATCCTTTTTCTGTAATAATTGATTGAGTATCCTCATCAATAACTATATTAAACTTTATATCCTTAAAACCATCAATAAATTCAATACTTTTTAATATATCATCGATTACATCTTTAATATTAACCGGCTCATATTCTAATTCCTTATTAGTTATCCTTCCTAAAACCAATAGATCTTCAATTATTGTATCCAACCTCAAGGTACAATCGGCAATCATTTTACAATATGCTTTTACTTGGTCAATGTCGTTGCTTTCATTCACTAAGTCCATTAAGCTTATCATTGAAGAAACCGGACTTTTTAGATCATGAGAAGCTTTATATACAAATAAATTAAGTTCTTCGTCTTTCTCCTGACGTTGCTTTTCAGCTTTAATAAGCGTAGAAATATTTTTTGCTACCAAAAGAATCCCCGTAGATTTTCCATGAGCATCAAACAAAGGTGAAAATGAACAAGATACAGGGATTAAATTATTTTCTTTTGTAACAAAATTGAAAGCCGTTTCATGTAACTTCTTCTCAAAATAGGTGTTTCTGATAGTGTCTCTAACTAGGTCGAAATCAGACTTTTGAATTAATTTCCCTATCGACCTATTCAATAATTCGGATTCGGTATATAACAAAAGGCTTTCAACAATATGATTTGTTTTTTGAATCTCTACCTTATCATCTAATACTATAAGTATATCATTGATACCATTATAAATACTATTTATAGATATATTGTTATCAGTGGTGGCTTTGAGTATTGCGACCAACAAATTAATGTCTTTATATACTTTGGTTAATTGCTCGTCCTCTTTATTATCCAGTAGAAGTTTGGCGTCATAATTCCCTTCAGAAACTTTAACTAAAAACTCATGAACGTGCTTCAACTGCAAACAATCATTATCTTTTGAAGAATCCATAAATGAAGCCCCTCCAACCTCACTGAAGGCGGAGTTTTTTTACAATTGGTTATTAAATATTAAATTGATTTTCAATTTTGTATTTGGCATCTCGCCCTCCCCCATTTGGGGAGAGTACAAACAACCTGTAGGTGTGCAGCGAGAGATTTTTTTTAAACATTAAACCTAAAATGCATCATATCACCATCATTCACCACATATTCTTTTCCTTCAACGCCCATTTTACCCGCATCTTTACAAGCTACTTCCGAACCAAGAGTTATAAAATCGTTGTATTTAATTACTTCAGCCCTAATAAAACCTTTTTCAAAATCAGTATGAATAACACCCGCTGCCTGTGGAGCTGTCATGCCTTTAATGATAGTCCAGGCACGTACTTCCTTAACACCAGCTGTAAAATATGTTTGAAGATTTAAGATACGGTAGGCTGCTTTTATCAGTTTATTTACACCCGGTTCAGCAAGCCCCATGTCTGCAAGAAACATTTGACGTTCCTCGTAAGTTTCTAAACTGGAGATTTCAGCTTCCATTTGAGCTGTGATAATCAATACTTCAGCATTTTCAGTTTTTACAGCTTCCTTCACGGCATCTACATAATGATTACCTGCTTTTACAGCTGCTTCATCCACATTACAAACATATAAAACCGGTTTTACAGTTAATAAACAGCAATCGGCAATATACACCATATCCTTTTCTGAAAGATTAGCAGAACGAGCTGATTTGCCTTGTTCCAAAACGTTTTTCAAATTCAACAATACCTCATACGCTTTTTTTGCTTCCTGATCATTGCCTGTTTTTGCTTGTTTTTCAACACGTTTTAGTTTTGCATCGATAGTTTCCAGATCCTTCAACTGCAATTCAGTATCAATAATCTCTTTGTCCCTAACCGGATTAATGGTACCATCCACGTGAACTACATTGGGATCGTCAAAACAACGTAAAACATGTATAATTGCATTGGTTTCGCGGATATTGGCAAGAAATTTATTTCCCAGTCCTTCTCCTTTGCTTGCACCTTTTACAAGACCTGCAATATCCACAATTTCAACAGTAGTAGGTACTACACGCTCTGGTTTAACTAATTTTTCGAGAGTAGAAAGCCGTTCATCCGGCACAGTTATTACTCCAATATTGGGTTCAATTGTACAAAAAGGAAAATTTGCTGCCTGCGCCTTTGCGTTTGATAAGCAGTTAAAAAGAGTCGATTTACCAACGTTTGGTAATCCTACAATACCACACTGTAATGCCATATTTTTAGTTGTTGATTTTTAGAATTGTTGAATTTTAGAGTTGTTGAATTGGATTGTATTTTTGTATTATAGATTTTAATTCTAAAATTCAAAAAATCTATAATTCTAAAATTGTATTCTTTCAGCTCACAAAGATACCAAAATAAGCCGTTTTATAAATACTTCTGAGAATTATAAAATGGAGTTTTCAACAATAAATTAATATTTTCAAC
>JAIOQD010000016.1 GCA_021413595.1 Bacteroidota bacterium
GAAGCGGCAGTTTTTCTGCTGCCACAAACTTTACTGCAGATGTGGACCCCTCTTCAGTTATCAGCGGAGATTTTAACGGAGATGGCAAGGTTGACCTGGCGGTGAGCAATGCAACTTCAAATAATGTATCTGTATTATTAGGCACTGGTACCGGCAGTTTTGGCACCGCTACAAACTTTCCCACAGGTAATCAGCCGAGTTCAGTTACAAGCGCAGATTTTAACGAGGACGGTATAGCCGATTTAGCGGTAACCAACAATGGGTCAAACAATGTATCCTTATTATTGGGAATAGGTTCTGGCAGTTTTTCTGCTGCCACAAACTTTATGGTAGGAACAAACCCTTATTCAATTATTAGTCATGATTTTAACGGAGACGGCAAAACTGATTTGGCAGTAGCGAACTCTGGTTCAAACACTTTATCGATATTATCTGGAACAGGCACAGGCAGTTTTAATTCTGCTGATAATTTTACGGTTTTTCAAAATTATTCAGTTACCTGTGCGGATTTTGACGAGGATGGTAAAGTTGATTTGGCTTTGGCTACGGCTAGCTCTAACCTTTCAGTATTATTAAATTGTACTGTGTTTTGCACAGGTAACTTTGGTACTACAACCAATTTTTCGGTAGGTGCCGTTCCTTATTCCGTTACAAATGCTGATTTTAACAGTGATGGTAAAATAGATTTGGTACTGGCTAATGGTGGCTCAGACAATGTTTCGGTATTATTAGGTACAGGCACGGGAGGCTTTGGTACTGCTGCCAATTTTCCGACCGGGGCAGCTCCTGTTTCAGTTGCAAGTGCAGATTTTAATGAGGATGGCAAGGGCGATTTGGCAGTAGCTAATTCGAATTCAGGTACTGTTTCGGTATTATTGGGTAGTGGCAGCGGAAGCTTTGGTGTTGCTACCAACTTTGCAGCAGGAAATGTCCCTGTGGCCGTTTCATGCGCTGATTTTAACAGGGACGGGAAAACTGATTTGGCGGTAGTAAATGCTGGTTCCCACAACGTATCTATATTATTGGGCAATGGCGCTGGTAGTTTTGGCGCGGTTACCAACTTTGCAACAGGTACTAATCCTCATTCGGTTACCTGTGCAGATTTTAACGGGGATGGGATAGTTGATTTGGCGGTGGCCAATTGGAACACAAACAACGTTTCGGTATTGTTGGGTACTGGCTCTGGCACTTTTAATGCAGCAGTAAACTTTTCAGTAGGCAGTACACCTAATTCGCTTACAAGCGCAGATTTTAATGGGGATGGCAAAGCCGATTTGGCGGTGCCAAATATCAATTCAGCCAATCTATCAATATTGTTAGGTACGGGTACTGGCAGCTTTAGCGCTGCTTCTAATTTTGCAACCGGCAACAATCCTCGCTCAGTTACAAGTGCTGATTTTAACGGAGACGGGATAGCCGATTTGGCTGTGGTTAACGCTGATTTAAATAATGTATCCGTTTTATTCGGCACGGGGACGGGAAGCTTTGGTGCAGCTTCTAACTTTGCAACAGGCATGGAGCCTCAATCCGTTATAAGTGCTGATTTCAACAGGGACGGTAAAATAGATTTGGCAGTCGCTAACGATGGTTCAAACAATGTCTCCATATTATTATTTGATACCCCAGCTGCCCCAACAGGCACAGCCGCTCAGTCTTTCTGTTCCGGTGCATCGCCAACAATAGGTGATCTGGCAGCTATAGGTACTTCTATTCAGTGGTATGCCGCACCAAGCGGTGGAACTGCATTGTCAGTTGGTACAGCATTAGTTAATAACACCCATTATTACGCAAGCCAAACTATTAGCAGTTGCGGGGGCGAAAGCTCCGCAAGATTTGATGTAACTGCAACTATAAATACAACACCTGGCGCTCCAACCGGCATACCGGCTCAATCATTTTGTTCAGGATCTTCACCTACAGTAGCTAATTTAGTTGCAACAGGTACAAATATTCAATGGTACACAGCTTCAATTGGTGGTTCTGCATTAACCACAGCAACAGCTTTAATAACGGCAACCGATTACTTTGCTACTGAAACAGTAGGTGGTTGTGAAAGTACAACACGATTTAGTGTAACAGCAACTGTAAATACAACACCTGCGGTTCCAACAGGTATAGCGACTCAATCATTCTGTTCGGCCACATCTCCTACAGTAGCTGATTTAGTTATGAATGGCACCTCTATTCAATGGTACGTAGCTTCATTTGGTGGTTCTGCATTAGCCAATACAACAGCTTTAGTAACGGCCACTGATTATTTTTCCACTGAAACAGTAAGTGGTTGCGAAAGCACAACACGGTTTGGTGTAACAGCAACAATAAATGCAACACCGGGTGCTCCAACAGGTACTGCCGCTCAAACATTCTGTTCAGGTGCTTCGCCTACAGTAGCTGATTTAACTGCAACAGGCACATCTGTTCAATGGTACGCTTTATCAAGTGGTGGTTCTGCATTAGCCACAACAACTGTTTTAGTAACAGCTACCGATTATTTTGCTACCGAAACAGTAAACGGTTGTGAAAGCATCACACGGTTTGGTGTTACAGCACCAATAAATCCAACACCGGGTGCTCCAACAGGTACTGCCGCTCAAACATTCTGTTCAGGAACTTCGCCTACAGTAGCTGATTTAGTTGCAACAGGCACATCTGTTCAATGGTACGCTTTATCAAGTGGCGGTTCTGCATTAGCCACAGCCACAGCTTTAGTAACAGCCAACGATTATTTTGCCACTGAAACAGTAAATGGTTGTGAAAGCACAACACGGTCTGGCGTAACAGCCACTATAAATACAACACCAGGTGTTCCAACAGGTACTGCTACTCAAGCATTCTGTTCGGCCACCTCACCTATAGTAGCTGATTTAGGTGCAACAGGCACTTCTATTCAGTGGTATGCAGCTTCAATTGGTGGTTCTCCATTAGCTACAACATTAGCTTTAGTAACTGCAACAGATTATTTTGCCGCTGCAACAGTAAGTGGTTGTGAAAGCACAACACGGTTTGGTGTAACGGTAACAGTGGGTATTTCGCCAGATATTACCACTCTTTCAAGCGGACTTACAATTACTGCAAATCAAAATGGAGCAGCCTATCAATGGATAAACTGCGACAATGCAAATGCACCACTTTTCGGACAATTCAACCAAAGTTTCACTGCAACGGCTAATGGTAATTATGCTGTTTCAATAACAAAAAACGGTTGTACGGATACTTCTTCGTGTTATAATGTAAACAATGTTGGAATTATTGAAAATACTTCCGCGGAGACTATAACTATTTATCCAAATCCTTTTACATCTCAAACTACCATTACATTTACTCAAGACCAAAGCAACTACAACATAAAAATAATGGATGTACTGGGTAAGGAAATAAAAACTCTAAATTTCATTGGCAGGGAGCTAATAATTGAAAGGGAAGAAATGCTAGCAGGGATTTATTTTGTTCAAATATTTGATAGGAATAAAAATGTTATTAATAGAAAAATAATTATCGAATAAGAAAAGGAAGAGACTTAGGGCTCCATAAGTTTATATGCGAAAATTAGGAGCCACAATTAAAGTTAAAAAATGAATTCAACCCTCTTTTAAGTCTATAAATTAAAAAAAATTACCTTTGTAAAAAAATGCAAAACCAAATGAAAAAGAGCCTTTTATTGATTCTATCCTTAACCCTGTTTGTAAACGCTTATTCACAAAAAGTACAACACTTCTGCTGCCGCAGTTGACGATGATGATGATTTCCCTCCAACTATTGCAACTAAGAATGAAAAATTCTACGTTAAGACTTCAGAAAAAACGTATGAAGGTAAAACTGTTCAAACGGATGCAAAAGGAAGTTATATCTGGAAAAAGGTTGAAATAGTAGCCCCAAAAACAGAAAAAAAGGTGAAAGATAAAGTAGTGAAGGTTAAAGTTAAAACGTTCCCTTCTATGATCGAAGCAATGAATTTTATGAGTAAGAACGGATGGGAATTTGTACAGGCCTACGTTACAACATCCGGGAACGAAAGTATTAATAGGTGGCTATTGAAAAAGGCTAAATAAAAAACACTTCTTTAAGCTTGATTTTATTTCGTAAAAAAAAGGATAAACACCTTTAATTTCCGCTAACTCTCCTTAATAATATATGTTTCGTTCCATCCATGGATACTATTGAAATAGTTTCTACTTTTGCACCGCAATATTGACCATTAAAACTAATTAAAAAAACTTAAAAACCATGAGATCAAAACAACTGACATCATTAGCGGCTTCTGCGCTATTTACAATATCTATATTTACAACAAATGCACAACAATTAAAGCTTCCTGCACCAAGCCCTTTACAAACGCTGGATCAAAGTTTTGCCTTATCCAATATTAAAATAGAGTATTCACGCCCAAGTGCTAAAGGCCGTGTTATATTTGGTGACCTGGTTCCTTTTGGAAAAACATGGCGCACCGGTGCAAATACTGCAACTAAAATTACTTTTGGTGAAGATGTGAAAATAGAAGGCAGTCCATTGGTTGCCGGCACGTATGCCTTATACACCATTCCTAACAAAGACAGCTGGGAGATCATGTTCTACAATGATTTAAAGCTTGGAGGTAATGTGGCTGATTATAAAGCTGCAAATGAAGTGTTGCGTGTAAAAGTAAAACCTACAGCTTATGCTAATAAAGTGGAAACCTTAACGATCAATGTTAGTGATATCACTTCAAACTCCGGAAACATTGAATTGTTATGGGAAAATACACGTGTTGCATTTAGTGTTGTTTCTGATATTGACACTAAAGTGATGAAGAACATTGAAACCAGTCTTGCTACAGATGCCCGTCCTTATTTTCAGGCAGCCGGTTATTACTATGATAACAACAAAGATTTGAACACCGCTTTAGGATGGGTTAACAAAGCGATCGAGCAAAATCCAAAAGCTTTTTACATGGTGCATTTAAAAGCGAAGATCCAGTTGAAATTAAAAGATTATAAAGGAGCTGTTGCTAGCGCTGAACAATCCATTGTATTGGCAAAAGAAGCAAAAAATGATGATTACGTAGCAATGAATCAAAAATTGATCGCGGAAGCTCAAAAAGGGAAATAATTTCTTTTTTATCTTTTTACACAAAACGCCTCCTGTAAAAAAAACAGGGGGCGTTTTAGTATGGAAAATATATGGTGTTGGGACTTTAACCACATAGATACATAATTTTGAAATACGATGAAAGACATAGGCTTTGCTTCAACATTAGACTATGTGAAAAAACAAATTTTCTCCCCCCCCTTTTTCCTATGATTCTATGCGGTTAATATTTGAATTAATTTATTGTTATTCCTACAACAGGTTTCTTCAATAAACGCTGAAACAGTAAAGAAAACAGCATTACCAGCACACACCCGATTACGTTGAGCCATAGGAATGCTGTCAGGTCGGTTATCCATGCCACAACAATACAAGCCTCTGCAAACAAGGCAGCATAAAAAACAGCGGTACCCTCCACTTTTTTCAAATAAAATGCCACAACAAACACCCCTAATATGGTTCCATAAAACAATGAGCCTAGAATATTCACCGCTTCAATGAGGTTACCGAGCTTACTAGCATAGAGCGCAACAATTACACAAAATACGCCCCACCCTATAGTTGCCCAACGGGATGCTGAAAGGTATTTGCTATCGCTCCCCTCTTTATTGATGAGGCGTTTATAAACATCTACTACTGTTGTAGATGCCAGGGAGTTTAAACCACTTGCTGTTGAGCCCATAGAGGCTAAAAAAATAATCGCTATTAACAATCCAACCAAACCTGTAGGCAGGTAATTGGTAACAAAATTCAGAAAAACATAATTAGTATCATTGGTATCGGCTACCTTATCACTCTTCTTAATCAAGCTGATGGCTGACTTGCGAATGTTCTCTACCTTTTTTTCTGCTTGTTGCAATTCAATACCGGCAGCATTTACAATCTGTTCATTGTCCTGATGGATGGCATCCACCAGCCTGTTCACATACTGCAATTTCTCGGCATGTGCCAGCTTATAATCTGCTTCCAGCTTATTGTACTCCACTTTATTCACGCTTTTTTCAATCCTGCTCACTTCTACCTGGTTAAAAAAAACGGGAGGCTGATGAAATTGATAAAACGTAAAAACTAACGTCCCGATCAATAAAATAAAAAACTGCATCGGGATTTTCACTAGTCCGTTCATAATAAGCCCTAAGCGGCTTTGAGTAATTGACTTACCGGTAAGATACCTACCAACCTGCGATTGATCCGTACCGAAATACGACAACTGCAGAAAAAAACCTCCGATAATGCCCGACCATAAATTATATTTATTATTCAGATCGAAAGTGGTATCGATTGCATTGAGCTTATCCATTTTACCTGCAATGTGCAAGGCATCCATAAACCCTATATTTTCGGGCAGTAAATGCACTACCATATATGCTGCGAAGAACAGGCCTGTGAAAATAATGCCCATCTGCAACATTTGTGTGTAGGAAACCGCTTTAGTACCTCCATAAACCGTATATAAAATAACCACACTTCCTATAAAAATGGTTGTATAAGAAATATCCAGATTGAGTATAGAGGAAAGAACAATGGATGGAGCATAGATGGTGATGCCTGTGGAAACGCCCCTTTGTATTAAAAATAAAAAAGCCGTTAATGTCCTCGTTTTAATATCAAATCGTTTTTCGAGGAATTCATAAGCCGTATAAACTTTTAAGCGGTGAAAAATGGGTATAAAGGTGATACACAGCACTACCATTGCTAATGGAAGGCCAAAATAAAACTGAACAAAACGCAAACCATCACTATATGCCTGCCCCGGTGCAGAAAGGAATGTAATGGCGCTAGCCTGTGTTGCCATCACCGAAAGACCTACATGATACCAAGGCAACTGTTTATCGGCAAGTAAAAACCCATCAATATTTTTGGTCCCACGGCTTTTATAAATTCCGTAAATAACCACAGAAAGAAGTGTAATGCCAAGAACCAACCAATCGATTACATTCATTGGAAGTGTTTTGTGAACAGGTAATACAGAACGATCTGTATGATCAGCACAGCAATTACAAGGAAATATACATTCCTCCAGCTTTTCAGGAAGGGTGGTTTACCATTATCCATTTTATTTCTGTGCAGGTACACTTAATAAGTTAACAAATAGGCGGTAAGCACCGGGAACACCTGCCGGAAGCTCCCTGAAAAAAGCCAGCCCTGTATAAACAAAATTCCCTTTACCGTATTTACTAATGATCAAACTGCCTTCGTGTGGCTTTTCCCCGGGGTCATTCATCGAAAGCACCTTTTCATAATTTTCGTTCAACTCCGTAGCGAAATAAATCCCC
>JAIOQD010000652.1 GCA_021413595.1 Bacteroidota bacterium
ATCGGAATGGAAATGTAATAGGTGCAAATTCCAATTCCTTTACAGTAACTGCTAATGGAGATTATTATGTGGAAGTAACTAACTCTTTCGGATGTTCAATGTCTTCATTTAAAGTTAACATTACTTCTACCGAAATTGAAAATCAAAGTGGTTTTTCTTTCAGTTTTAATATTTTTCGAATTACCACTAATTTATTTGAACTAAGTTCACCTTCAATGGGCATTGTTTCTATCTATGATGTGCATGGGAAGCTTGTAAACACATTTGATAAAAGAAATGAAAAAGTGAATGTTGATTTTTCCAATTCAACTGCTGGAGTTTATCTGATCTTATTTTCAAACAACAAAAATAAATTTTCTAAAAAAATAATTGTTGATTGAAAATTATCCATTTAACATATCTTGTGATTAAATTATAATGAATGTGGCCTATTATAGCAAGTTATAATTGAGTTTCAAAATGTTCATCTCAGATAGGAAATTTTAATCAAAAATAAGGATATTAGAAACAAGCGTTTGGTTGACACTGAACCCAACAGAGTTTCCTTAAATTTTCAAAATGATTTTAATCTAGTGAATTCCTCGAGGCTCATCCTCGGGGTGTGCGCGAGCATAAGAGTGTATTTTAAAATCACCGATTATATTCAAAAATATTTTTTTTTGTGTTGTTTTTGCCACGGATAACACAGATTTTTTTTTCGCTAATTATTTTTTCTGTGAAATCTGTGAAATCTGTGGCAATCTTTTATTGGGTAACATAATACCTCGTGGCTATATCTCTTGGTTTTTTAATTTCTTCTTTTTTTATTGTTTGAAGACCTCAAAATATATTTCACTTTTTTTGTTATTTTCTTCCAGTTACTCAAGTTATTCCCATTTTTATTTGCTGTAAAAATAAAAAGTATTGAATCTTTTTCTTTTATTTTAACCTCCGAAATATTTAATTTTAAGATCTTTTTTCTCAATTTTTTATTTCTTAATTTAATTCCTATCACACCTTTTTGTTGATAAAGCATTACACCTTTTAAAAAGATCTTTTTCGACCATGGCAATTGATATTTTTTATTTTTATAAATATAAATTTTACCACTTTCACTATCCTCTAATACCAGGCCATTCTTACAAATATCTTTTTTGTCTTGTTTTAATGAATCATAGATCTTTTCAAAGTTTTTTTCGTGGATGTGATGTCCGGCACAGGAAGGAGTGGTTTTAATTCCTTTTTTATGGAGGTAATTCACCAACTCTTTTAAAGGGCCATCAACGTTTTTTGAAAAATCACTGTTTGTGATTATGTTTCTATTTTTCTGTTCTTTAAAATAATACCAATTCGGTCTTTTAATTGGTAATAGCCAACTTCCTTTATGGAATTTATTATGAGGAATAAAATCGGGAGTGATTTTCATACAAATGGCTATAAAATAATAAATGTAAAATCTGTGCCAGATTTCTCATTTGTTTCCCACTTTTTTATTCAATAGTTTTACAACACCAATACCTTTAGCAGACTTAAAAAATTGAGATTGAGTTAATTAAAACACATATAAACAATGAGTTTTTACGAATTATCAAAAGTAGAACGAGTAAAACTGGTTGAAAAAATAAGTAAGGAACTACTTGCTGAAATAAATTCAAGTAAATTCAATAAAACCATTTCCTACTTTTCAGATGAGGACACATACATCCGAAAATCAGCTTACTTATCAATAGGACGGATTTATTTTTCTGAAAATAATCTACAAAAAAAAATAGTCAAATTGCTTGATTTTCTTTTAAAAGAGGAAGACTTTAAAATACGACAAACCACCATTAATGCTGCCGGTGAGATTGGGAAAATGGAGTTTGGAATTGTGAAATACTTTTTTGATACAGGTTTGTTTGATGCGCATCATTCAGTTAGAAATGCAGTAATTGGCTCTGTTAAAAAAATGGGAGAGGTAAATCCCAAGCCCGTTTTAGAGTGGGCAAAAGCCTATTTGCATCATCCCGACAAAGAGATCAGGAGAGAAATTTGTCATGGTATTGAACTTCGTGGTAGAACACATCCATTAGATATTCTGCCTCTTTTAAAAGAATTACAATATGATAAAACATTAAGAGTTAGCAAAACATTGGTGCACGTTCTTGGACAGATCGCCTATAAAAAGGGTTGTTTAGAAATTGTTGTGGAACATCTTAAAACATGGGAAAACAAACAACTTGTGCAGGATGCTTTGGAAGAAATTATTGATGTTCACAACCGTTATAAGGATTTTGCCATAAAAACACAAGAGCAGGCGATCCAATACATCGCACAGCACTATCCGCAAAATTAAGGTCATCTTTTAATTATATTTTGTTACAATTCCTAACGGGAATTTTGTTTTTGATTTCCTAAAGCAACGTAACATATCCTCTTCAAAACTTAAAAGAAAAAAATCAAAAAAAACACTTAATAATTTGTACTTTTGGTCTTCACACAACGGATAATGACTGAAAACGATAAAGACCCGCTTATTGAAAGTTTGGAAGAAAAGGTGACTCATCTGAGTCGGATGCTTGTAAAATCTTTTGGCTATGCCGATCAGGATCCTGACACCTTTCTGCAAAATGCCCGAAGAACAACAGAAGCAATCTGCCGCTTTATTTATATCAAGGAGATAGGAGAGCCTAAAGGCAAAATGATGCTGAATGATTATGGGCGTGAACTTTTAAATAAAAAAATAATTCCTGATCGGATGGGGATTCTGATCGGAACAATACAAACTTATGGTAACTATGCCGCTCACGCACAGGATGATCTTTCAGCAGCAACCCGGGAATGGATAGCTCCTTGTCAAACAGCATTGGCAAGCCTTACCAATTGGTTTTTTCTTGAATACTTGAAAGGGAATATACCTAATGAATTGGTGAGCCCTGTACATAGCTTTTCGGAAGCAACACCGGAAAATGGCAAACAAAAAATCAATGCTCCTGCAAAAAAAATCTCACCATTTTTTATTTTTATTATTGTAATTGTTCTGACCCTTGTGGGCTCTTCAGCCACCTATTTTATTTTTAAATCAAACCCTGATGCTAAATTACAACATGTTGAAATTACAACACCAGCAAATGAAAATGTGGTAAAGCAACAGGATGATTTGGTAAATGACTTGAATGAAACAACACCAAATCCTGATGCAAAAAGAATCGCTGTTCTCTATTTTGATTATGGTTCTGACAATAATGAATTATCCCGTTTAAGAAAAGGTTTGGCAGATATGCTGATTTCTGATCTTACAAAAATAAAAATGCTAAACGTTGTAGAACGCGCAAGACTGGAAGAAATATTAAAAGAACAAAAATTAAATAATTCCAAAGAATTTGATGCTTCCACAGCCACCAAAGTAGGAAAACTGTTAGGCGTGGAATATATTTTAACAGGTTCTTTCTTTGATCTTATGGGCAGTTTACGAATTGATGCACGCATCATTGATGTGGAAACAGGTAAGATAATCAAGAGCGAAGGCGTAGATGGTGGTACCGCTACTTTTTTTGATCTTGAAAAAAAATTGGTTGTTAAAATAGCAAATGGATTGAATGTTGAAATGTCCGTTTCAGATTTAGGTGCTATTTCAGAAACCGCTCCGGAAACAAAAACAAAAGCTGCGCTTTCCTACGAAACCTCATTGTTGTATTCTGATGGCTTAGACCAAATGGATAAAGGTGAAACCGGAAAAGCCATCGAAATTTTTAAAAAGGTACTTGAAAAAAATCCTGATTTTGTGCCTGCTCAAAAGGCGCTTGATAAGCTAAGTACAAAAATATAGATATTCCCCCTTGAAAAGGGGGCTAGGAGGATTAAAAGCTAAAAGTGAAATTGATCATCATAAACCGTTCTTTATGATCCAGAAGTGTGAAAATATAAATGAAAAAATGGGTTACGTATATACTGTTATTTGCTTTTGCCTACACAGTTAAAGCCAAAACAATTGCTATTTCCTATTTCGATAATTCGAGTGGAGATGCTAAATACAATGCCTTATCTAAAGGTATTGCCGATATGCTTATTACTGACCTTTCAAAAGTAAAAGGTGTAAACATTGTTGAACGGGAAAAACTTGAAAAACTGATTCAGGAAATTAAACTTGGACAATCAAAATATTTTGATCCGGCAACTGCTCAGAAGCTCGGAAAAGGGCTTGGTGCACAAAATATTCTTACGGGTTCATTTTATTTTTTAGATAATACCTTACGCATCGATGCCAGATTGATTGATGTTCAGACTGGTGGTATTATTTTGGCTGAACAAGTAACCGGCAACAAGAATAGTTTCTTTGCTCTTCATCAACAGTTGGCAACCCTTCTTTCTAAAAATCTGAATGTGTCCTATAATCCCGATTTAAGTGGACTTTACAGATCTAATGAAGAAGTGGAGTTAACGGCAGTTGTTAATTATTCAAATGCAATTGAATTGCAGGATCAGGGAATGACTGCAGATGCAGAGGTTCTTTTGGAAAAAACCATCAATACATATCCTAAATTTAATTTTGCTAAAAACAAACTGGAGGAATTAAAAGAATGGCTAAAAAAAGTTGAAGCTCAACGAGAACTTTTAATTGCTGAAGAACTGAAAAATGCCATAAATACCATTGATCCCACAAGCGACAAATTTGGAACCCAAATACAAACAGTTTGGACTAGCCTGCTCACCTCCTATAAATTCAATCAGATGTTGTCGTTCAACAATTCATTAAGAAAAAAGAATTTCGATCCTAAAAAGAAAATGTATGGTGATGCATCGGCCCTCACCTTAGGAGAGATGATGTTATTTTACGATTGTATTGCATTAAATTCCCTAAAAAAACAGGAAGAAATAATTGAATCCTCAAAAGCATTCATCACTGAATACCCTTTAAGCATGTACTTTCAAAGTATTAAAATGTATTTGGAACAAGCAATAAAAGAATTAGAGCAACGTGAAAATGGTAAAAAAGGCTTAGAAAATAAACTGGAAGCCGAAGCTCTTGATGCTTACCTGAATTACTTAAATAAGCTGGAGTGGAGATCAAACCTCCAGTTTGTAAATGAAAAAGAATACAAACACTACCAGCAGCTCTATAGATCACAAGTGCTAAGCGTTTCCAAGGCAACGCTTGTTGCATGGGATGAGAGTTCCAAGTTTTCCGAATTTACAGAGTTTTTTGATATCGCACTTCACTTCAACGATATTAAAACAATGGAAGAAATAGTAATCGTTTGCAAAAAAATATTCACTGATCCGGATGATGAAGAACGCGCATTGAGTCTTGAAAATAAGTTGGATGATTACAAATCTAAAACAGAAGAACAGAAAGAGAAAATAGCTGAACTGGAAAACATTGCTAAAAAAGGAACAAAAGCAGAACTTGAAAAAATTATAAAATGGTTATTTAGTAATGAAAAATATAATAGACCAGACTTGCTTCTTGCTATTTGTAATCAATACATTACAAATTACAAAGCCGGTAATGAAAATGAAACAGCATTGTTATTAGAAGCTTGGGAAGGGCTTATTGTTAATACTGCTAAGCTAAACAGTATTGAGGAAGCAAGAAAAAAACAGGAAATACTTAAAGGAAAAGCAGCTGATTTTAAAGAAAGTAGTATTGCCTACGAAAAAGCAATTAAGGAAATTAATACCGACTTGAAAGGCCTTCAAAATGATTACAATACATACTTAAAGAACCTTAAGGAAAGTGATCCAATGATTGGTGTTTTAGAAAATTATGCTAGTATTTATAAAGAGAATTATCAATATACAGAAGAAGCATATACAAGGAAACAATTGATCGATCTGTTCAAATTAGATGACGAAAAAGGGGCTTTGCAATTATTTTTGCTTGCAATGAGTTATTTTAATCTTGGATATTTTGATAATGTAAAAAAGACAGCAGCACTTTTAAAGGAAAAATATCCTTCTAGTACTTATTACGAATCAATTAGTTCAATTGCCAATTTCATGCCCCGATAACCGATGCCGATGCAAGCTTTACCCAATGATACTATGATTAATAATCTGAATAACCAAGCCTGGGGGCAACGTTATGTTAATCGGGACGAATCAATGCGGCTTGCCATCAAAGCAAAAGAAAAGGCTGTTACTGATCACGATCAATTGAATTTAACCTATGCCAGGCTTACCATTGCGCAACTCTCTTTCTGGAAAATAGCAGAAGGAGATCATCTCAAAGAAGCCATAGAATCCCTACATCAATTTGAAAAAATAAATGATCCGCTTGGTATTTCAAGAGCACATTGCATCTGTGCCTCAATGTATGATCAATATGGGCAATACGAAAAAGCAATGCATCATGCTCAACATGCCGTAAAGCTAAGCCGGCAAGTGGTTGATAAGGAGAATAAGTCAGATTGCTATACGGTATTAGGGCAAATATATTCACGAACACACGATTATTCTCAGGCCATAAAAGCACTCCGCATAGGGCTCGAAACTCGTAAACAACTGAAAGATCTTAAAGCTGTCGCCTCTTCTTTAAACCTGATTGGACGCAATCTGGTATTGAGTAAAAACTATCTTGAAGCAGAGGAGTATTATAAAGAAAGCCTATTACTAAGAGAACAAATAAATGATGTTCAAGGGATTCCATGGACATACCTTGGGCTTGCAAG
>JAIOQD010000653.1 GCA_021413595.1 Bacteroidota bacterium
GCTTTTCATCAAACAGGTCACAATTCAGGTGTAATACACTCCGGATTATATTATAAACCGGGATCATACAAAGCAAAAAACTGCGTTGACGGCAGACGGGAACTTGTAGCCTTTGCAAAGGAACATAAAGTGCCTCACGATATTTGTGGGAAAATAGTTGTAGCAACCGACAAGTCGGAATTAGAACACATGAACCGTGTACTCAATAATGGCATTGCAAACGGGGTGGAAGGAATTGAAAAAATTGATTCAAAACGAATAAAAGAAATTGAACCTTTTTGTGTGGGAATTGAAGGATTATGGGTACCATGCACCGGTATTATTGATTATGCCGATGTTTCACGCAAATATGTAGAGTTAATTCATTCAAAATTTAAAGGAAGTAAAGTACTTACCGAACACGAAGTAACAGCGTTTGAAAAACATACCGATCATACAAATGTAATTACTCCAAAAGAGATTTTCAAAGGAACTTACATCATCACCTGTGCCGGATTACAAAGTGATAGAATGGCAAAAAAAGAAGGTGCAAAAATTGATACGGCTATTGTTGGTTTCCGAGGAGATTATTATGATTTAAGCGATAAGGGCAAAGGGAAAGTTCGCAACTTGATTTATCCGGTTCCAAATTCAAAATATCCATTTTTAGGGGTACATTTTACCCGTATGATTCATGGAGGTACGGAATGTGGACCTAATGCGGTATTTGTTTTTAAACGAGAAGGATATACTAAAACAGATTTCTCTTTAAAAGATACCGCTGAAGCACTTTCATTTGGGGGCACCTGGAAATTTTTTGCAAAAAACATGAAATTTGCAATGGATGAATATCATGGCGCATTTTCAAAAACATTTTTCTTAAAACGCTTACGTAAATTGATCCCTTCCTTAGAAATGGATGATTTAAAACCAGGTCGTGCAGGAGTACGTGCTATGGCACTTGCACCGGAAGGTAATATGATCGATGATTTTAAAATTGAAATAAACGGTAACGCCATTCATGTGTTGAATGCTCCATCACCAGCCGCTACTGCATCTTTAGCCATTGGTACTGCTATTGAAGAAATAGCAACAAAGCACTTTAATTTGGGTTAGAGTCTTACAATTATTTTGTTTAATCTTATGAGTAGTATAAACCAGAGTAGATCAAAACAAGAAAAAAAGGCCTCCAAAAGTGCTGTTCCTGCTACTAAACAAACAACAAATAAAATCATTTTGTTTTGGCTGGGGGGTATTCTTTTACTTACCTATATCGCCTTTTCTCCTTCGCTAAAAAACGGATTTACTAATTGGGACGACAATGTATATATTGCCGAAAACACGCTCATTAAAAGCCTTTCGGGTGACAACATAAAGAAAATATTTAAAACCGAAAACGCAGTTTCAAACAATTACCACCCCATCACCATTCTTTCGTTGGCCATAGATTATAAATTATCAGGTTACGATCCTAAAACATATCATGTTACCAACCTCTTATTTCATATATTAAATACAGCATTGGTGTTTTGGTTCATATTTTTATTAAGCGGTAATAAAACAGTTGTTGCAGTAATTGTTGCTTTATTCTTTGGAATTCACCCCATGCACGTGGAATCTGTTGCATGGATCTCGGAGAGGAAAGATGTCTTATACACTTTCTTTTTTATGGCAGCATTGATATGTTATTATAAATATATCCATTATACGGGGAAAACTAAAATTTTGCTATACGCTTTTATAGTACTGTTGTTTCTATTATCCATATTATCAAAAGCAATGGCTGTGGTATTACCAATGGTATTGCTATTAATAGATTATTACCAAGGCCGTAAATTCGACAAATACACGATCTTAGAAAAGATTCCCTTCTTTGCAATTTCCTTAATATTTGGTGTCTTGGCTTCACAGATACAATCAGGAGCCATTGCTAAATTCGAGATCTTTACATGGATACAGCGCATTTCATTTGCTTCCTACGGGATGATAAATTATATTTATAAATTATTTATCCCGGTTAACCTTTCCTGCTTTTATCCTTATCCCAACCTTGTTGGTGATCGTCTGCCTATTATATTTTATATTGCACCTGTTATTGTTTTGAGTTTGTTCATATTAGCTTTCCTTAGTCTCAGAAAAAATAAAATTCTGGCATTTGGTTTTTTATTTTTTTGCTTTACCATCGCTTTGGTTTTACAATTTATTTCTGTAGGCCAAGTGATTATGGCTGATAGATATACGTATGTTCCTTACATAGGTTTATTGTTTCCAATTGCCATGAGTTATGAATGGTTACAAGATCAAAAAGACAAAAAATATATTCTTTATAAAAAAATTTTTACGCTTTTATTAATCTTATGTATCGCCTTATCTATATGGCTTACACGTGAACGAACCAAAGTGTGGAAAAATAGCGATGAACTATGGACTGATGCAATTAGTAAATACCCCAGCAGTGAACCATATCGTAACCGGGGTAGCTACCTAGTAAACAAAGCTGCCTATGATCTGGGCAAAAAAAATGTTGCTGAAAATGAATTTGACAGAGCCTTGCAGGATTTTAATATTTCCATTAAAATGAGTTCTGATAATGCAAAAGTATATATTAATAGGGCAAATATATATGGACTAAAAAGCCAGTTTGATTTGGCACTAAACGACTATTCCAAAGCCATTGAATTAGATGATACAGACGCACAAACGTTCTTTAACAGGG
>JAIOQD010000568.1 GCA_021413595.1 Bacteroidota bacterium
TTTTTATTTTTTTGTTTTAAAATTTCCCATTTCAATTTCTAATTTATCTTACCTTTATTCCTTAAATTTCCCGAATGAAAAACACAATTATTTCTGTTATTATTTGTTTTACAATTGCGGGGTGCAACAATGTCTCGCAAAAACAAGAAAACAAAACTATTGCTGATATGAATCCGCAATTTGATGCGTTTAAAGTTAATTTTATTGAAGAGCTTTGGAAAGTTTATCCAACATGGGCTAGCAGCCAGGGATATCACAAATACGACAGTATATTGGTAGTTCCTAATGATGAGTCAAGAGAGAAAGAATTAACATTCTCCAAAACCAATTTAAATTCAATAAAAGCCTATGATTTAGCAGGATTATCGGATAATAATAAAACCGATTATTACATGATAGAAAACCAGTTAAAATCAATTGAATGGGCTATTAATGAGCAGAAATCTTTTGAGTGGAACCCTTCGGAATATAACATTTCAGGTGCTTTCGCAGAGATTTTAAATGGTAATTACGATTCGTTAGATATTCGTTTACGTAATTTTAATTTAAAGATGGCAAACATTCCTGCCTATTATATGGCTGCGAAAAACAATGTTAAAAACCCCACAATAGAACACACACAATTAGCCATTGATCAAAATATGGGTGGTATATCCGTGTTTGAAAAAGATTTTCATGAAGCACTGAACAAAGTACATTTTGGTGAACACGAGAAGCAAATGATGGAAGCAAATGCAAAAGAGGCTGTAAAAGCAATTAAGGATTACGCTGCATGGCTAAAAGACCTTATTAACAAGACTCCACGCAGCTTTCGTTTAGGAAAAGAACTATACGCTAAAAAGTTTGAATTTGATATTCAGTCGGGCTATACTATTGACGAAATTTATGCAAAAGCAGTAGCACATAAAAAAGAATTGCACCAAAAAATGTTTGAATTAGCCGATAAACTCTGGGAGAAGCATGTTGGCGGTTCAATCAGTGTATCATTGGGAATAAAAAGCAAGTTATCAAAACCTACGGATTCACTTCAACTAATAAAACAAGTGATTGATAAGATCTCTGAAAAGCATGTGAAGCCGGAAGAATTCCAAACTGCTATTGAGCAACAATTGCCTGTGTTGATCGATTTTATTAAGAAAAAAGATCTGATCTATATCGACCCTTCAAAACCGCTTGTGGTGCGTAAGGAACCTGATTATATGGCAGGTGTTGCAGGTGCTTCCATTTCTGCTCCCGGCCCCTATGATAAAAACGGAAACACTTATTATAATGTTGGCAGTCTTTCCGGTTGGGATAAAGAAAAAGCAGAAAGTTATTTGCGGGAATATAATCACTATATCCTTCAAATTTTAAATATTCATGAAGCGATTCCCGGACATTATACACAGCTTGTATATAGTAATCAGTCACCTAGTTTGATCAAATCATTATTCGGAAACAGTACAATGATTGAAGGCTGGGCCGTTTACACCGAACGGATGATGTTGGAGAACGGATACGATGATTCACCCGAAATGTGGTTAATGTATTATAAATGGAATTTACGAAGCACATGCAATACCATTTTAGATTACAGTGTGCATACAAAAAACATGAGTAAAGAGGAGGCGATGAATTTACTTGTTACAGAGGCTTTTCAGCAAAAAACAGAGGCCGAAGGGAAATGGAAAAGAGTTTCGGTAACACAAGTTCAATTATGTTGTTATTTTACGGGATATACCGAAATTTACGATTTCCGTGAAGAGTTAAAAAAACAATTAGGAGATAAATTTAACCTGAAAAAATTACATGAAAAATTTTTGAGTTACGGAAGTGCTCCTGTAAAATATATTAAAGCATTGATGATGAACACCCCATCATAACTTCCACAGAGGGGAGGAACGGCTCACGCACAGCCTTTGCAGCTTTTATTACCATCTGTACTCTCTGGAGAGTTGGGATAAATTGTAATAACAATATTGAATCAGGCAATAATGAATAACGTAAAGACAGTTACTTTATATTAAAACGTGTGTTGTCCCCCTTGGCTTGTCGAAGGGGGGCGTGCGTCAGACCATATACTTCGACAGGCTTCTTCAGAGAAGAACGTTCGCGCGATTTACCCTTAGTTCACATTAAAATAATTATTTGTTCAGTGCTTAATTCAAAAATTTTATATAAAAATTAAAAAATGTTGATTTTCTGCAATAAAATATCAAATAAAAAAAACTCTTCAGTTCGCAAAACCCCATCCGATTTTGCTTTTGAAATATACGACTCTGTTGCTTCAATAAACAAAGAAACTTGGAATGCCATAGCGTATTATGGAAGTCCCTTTTTAAAAACTCCTTATTTGAGTGTTTTGGAAAATGAGCACCCCGAAAATATGCGCTTTCATTATGCTTTAATTTATGATAATAAAAAACCTGTAGCAATTGCCTATTTTCAGGTGATTGATTTTGCTTCTGAAGGTTTTGAAAGTCTTATTGATCAAGAAAACACCGAAGTTTCCTGCGCCATAACAAGTTACCTTAAACGACATTTAACAAATCATTTTATACGCAGCGCAGGTAAATTAAATATGCGTTTACTTATTTGTGGAAACGCTTTTGTTAGCGGTGAACATGGTTTTGCATGCTGTCCTGAAATAAATAAGATTGAATTATTTGATGTGTTGGCTGATATCATTTATGAAATAGGACAAACCGAAAAACTAAATGGTAAAATTGCTGCCATATTGGTGAAGGATTTTTATTCTTCTACCAAAAATATATCTGATGAATTAAAAGAATTTAAATATCATGATTTTTTAGGTGAGCCCAATATGATCGTAAATATTAATTGGAAAACATTTGATGAATACCTCAATGCGATGAGCAAAAAATATCGTAATCGGGCTAAGAGTATTGTAAAAAAAGGCACTGAATTACAACGTAAAAAATTTTCTGCAAGCGATATTAAAAATAATGCTAAAACAATTCAGTTATTATATAACAATGTTCTCCACAAAGCAACCTTTAGAATGGCATCATTGTCGGCAAATTATTTTGTTGAAATGAAAAATATTTTGCAGGACAAGTTTCATTTCATTGCTTATTACCATAACGAAGAATTGATTGGTTTCAGAACTTCCTTCCTACTTGAAGGATCTATTGAAGCTCATTTTATCGGCATAAATTATCAGTTAAATAAAGAACTGGAACTATACCAAAATATGCTTTATGATTATGTA
>JAIOQD010000569.1 GCA_021413595.1 Bacteroidota bacterium
TCGGGAAGGATATTGTTCATTTTGTTAGCTTTTTAAAAAGGATTTAGTAAATTTGTTCTTTATATTAAACAATTGGTTTAATTATTAAAATATTCCCAAAAGTATTCAAAATTTATGATTCAACATACCAATAAAATTTTAGTACCAACTGATTTTTCTGAACAATCCAATATTGCTTTAGAACAATCCTATAACATCGCTAGAGAATATAATGCTGAGATCACCTTACTGTATGTGATTGAAGATAGTGGCATGCTTGCAAAATTGTTTTCAAGCGAACAACATGAGGACCATAGAAAAAACATTCAATATCAATTGGATCTATTGGCTGCTGCTGTTGAAAAGAAAAGTAAAATAACGGTAAACACCCTCATTGCCAAAGGTACTATTTATGAAAAGATCGCTGAAGTAGCCGACCTTATTGATGCAACCATGATAATTATGGGAACTAATGGTGGAGAAGGAATAAAAAAACGATTTATTGGCTCAAATGCATTGCGTGTGGCACGTGAATCCAAAATACCTGTGATCACAATCAGAGGAAAACATCACCGTAACGGATGCAAAAATATTGTGTTGCCACTTGATTTGACAAAACAAACTCGCGAAAAAGTAGGTAAAGCAATTGAACTTTCAAGATTATTTAATGGTGCTACAGTACGTGTGGTTTCGATTTTATTTACTACTGATGAGTTTTTAGTAAATCGCCTTACACGTCAATTAGGACAAGTTAAAGCTTTTTTAGAAAAAGAAGGCGTAGAATGTACTGCCGAAATTATTAAAAGCATAAAAAGTAATGAAACTTTGGCACAAAATATTTTGGAATATGCTACCCAGGTTGATGGCGATCTAATTATGATTATGACTCAGCAGGAGGTTGATTTTACAAAATATTTTATTGGTTCTGCTGCACAGGAAATCATTCACCATTCAACCATTCCCGTAATGAGCATCACACCAATTGAAAGAAAAGATACTACACTTTTTTCAAATCCGTATTAAAACCCTTCTCTTCATTCTTCAGAGAAGAACAGTTACCCTCTCCACAAGACAGGGCGAGGCATAAAAAGAGTAAATACTTAAAAGATAATAATCAATTAAAAATTAAACAGTTATGCAACCATTTAAAATTGAAAAAATTCTAATCCCAATTGATTTTTCAGAGACTTCTATGCTTGCAATTGAGCATGCAACATATACTGCAAAGTTGTTTAAAGCAGAGTTGGTACTTTTACATGTTGTAGAAAAACATTGGGAAAAATTCAGTATTGTAGTTCCTGAAATGCGCATTGCCCCACCAGATGATATTATAAATTCAATAGAAAAAAGATTAGAGATACTTGCTACCAATATCCGGTTGGAACACGGAATAAAATCAATTTGTATTACCGCAAATGGAACTATTTTTAGTGAAATTATTTCGGTATCAAAAGAACATAATGTTGATCTGATAATACTGGGAACCCATGGTACTTCAGGATTTGCTGAATTTTTTGTTGGAAGTAATGCTTATAAAGTAGTTACAAGTGCAGAATGTCCGGTAATATCAGTTCAAACACATTCTCAAAAATTAGGTTTCAAAAATATTCTTGTACCAATTGATAATTCAGCTCATTCACGTCAAAAAATTAATCATGCAATTGTGATGGCGCGACAATTTTCTGCACAACTGCATATTATAGGTTTAGCTGATTTTGAAGAGGAAACAGAACTTCATAAATTTAAACTTAAACTGGAGCAAATTGAAGAATATATTAATAAATGTGATCTTACCTGTACCCTAGAAATCATTCATGGAAAAAACCAAGCCACAATGACTTCTGATTATGCACAATCCACAGGTGCTGATCTAATTATTATAATGACAGATCAGGATGAAAATATTACCGGGCGTTTACTTGGGGCTTATGCACAACAGATCGTGAATCATTCAAAAATTCCGGTAATGAGTGTTCAACCTTTTATTGGAACTACTTCTTCCTGGGCTTATTAAAGAATAACCTATTCAAAAAAATCCGTTACGTATTACGTAACGGATTTTTTTTGATCATTTTTATTTAATTAAAGATTACCAAATACGCGTTTTAAAATGTCGTTAACACGTGCCATAGGATCTTTTCTTATTTTCAATTCTTCCTCAGCTAAAAGCATAAACAAGCCAGCCATCGCTTTTTCTGTAACATAAGCAGTTAAATCAGGGTTTTGCTTTTTCACCATCGGTATCTTGTTGTATTTAGTAATAATTGGATTCCAGTATTTGGTTACTTCCACTTTATCAATAGCAGCTTTTACAATGGGAGTAAATTTTTGTTTTAATTCAGCATTTGTTTTATCCTTTAAATATTGTGTTGCTGCATTATCAGCACCTTTTAATATTCCAAAACCATCTCCTATGCTCATTCCTTTAACAGCGGTAATAAATATAGGGGCAGCATTTTTTGCGGCCTCTTCAGCAGCACGGTTTAAAGTCATTACAAATTTATCAGTTTGTGGTTTCATACCTAATGCATCCATCTTATCCTTTACCTGTTTTGCTTCAGGAGGAAAAGGAATAAACAACTTAGGATTCTTATAATAACCATCCACTTTAGATGCAATCCCGGTAGAATTATTGGTTCCTACAGTTAATGCATCTTTTAATCCTTTTATAACTTCATCATTACTTAACGGTTTAGTACCGGTTCCTTTGCTATCCTGCAGCGCTTTATCGGCAGCAGCTTTTGCAGCGGCAGCTCTTTGCTGTAAACTTTGGCTTGTACATGCAGTGATTGACATGATAATCAATGCAATGGTTGGAATAATGTTTTTTTTCATTTTTTTTGTTGTTACCTCAGCCTTTCCCAGCCCCTCCAAAGGGGAGGGGCTGTTGGTGAGATGGGTTTATAAACTGTTGTTAATTATTATCTATTTACTATGCTTTCTTTACGTTTCGCCTCCTCTCTTTTGGAGAGGGGATTAAGGGCTGATGTCTATTTTATTTCAAAGTCAAGCAGTTTTTGATTTTCAATAAAAGCTTCGAGTCTATCTCCTATCTTCACAGGGCCAACACCTTCGGGTGTTCCTGTATAAATTAAATCACCAGTTCTAAGTGTAAAATATTTTGAAATGTATGCAATTATTGCATCAAATGAAAACAATAGATCTTTAGTATTTCCTTCCTGAACATTATTTCCATTGATCTTTAAATGGAAATTAATATTTTTTTCGTCAGAGAACTGTTTTTTGTCAATGAACTTTCCAATGGGTGCTGCACCATCAAATGCTTTTGCTTTTTCCCAGGGCAAACCATTTTTTTTACATTCAGCCTGAATGTCACGAGCGGTAAAATCAATTCCTATGCCAATTTCATCATAATACTTATTTGCGAATTGAGTTTGAATATTTTTACCCGGTTTATTGATCTTTAAAACCAATTCAACTTCATGATGTATTTCTTTTGAAAAGTCGGGATAATAAAATGGGTTGTTATCCTTTATTAATGCAGTATCTGGCTTTAGAAAAAAAACGGGTTCGGTAGGTATAACCGAGTTCATTTCTTTGGCATGTTCAGCGTAATTACGTCCTATGCAAATTATTTTCATATTTAATAAATTTGTGAAATTAACAAAACACAACTGAATGCAGAATTTTCCGATTATTTATTAAAAGCCAACCGTAATTTAATATCGGTCAATATTTTTTTTGTGTATAAAGGGAAATCACCATTCAACATCCATGAATAATAAGATGGTTCATCACGTAATACCTGTTCTACCGACTTTCCTGTATGTTTACCAAAATTAAATACTTCCACCCCTTGTTCGTTAAAAATGATACGACCAGCTAAATCGGCATTCTTATTGATATTCGTAAAACTATGCAAGGCATTGATGTCATTTTTTACAGGAATGGATTTAATTCCTTTTTTATCTTCAAATTCAACACCATCATAGCGTTCGAGCTGAGCTATAAACACCTCATAAGTTGCCTCAATATCGGCCTGAGCACTGTGAGCATTTATTATTTCTTTTCCACAATAGAATTTGTATGCAGCTTTGAGTGTACGCTGTTCCATTTGATGAAAAATATTTTGAACATCTATAAAACGTCTGCCTTTTAAATCAAATTCAACTTCAGCGCGCATAAATTCTTCAACTAATACAGGGATATCAAATCTATTGGAGTTGTATCCTGCCAGATCACAACCTTTCAAAAATTCGGCAAGGCTTTTAGCGATGCCTTTAAAAGTTGGTTCATTAATTACATCTTTATCGTAAATACCGTGTATCTCTGATGATTGCTTAGGGATAGGTATTGTTGGATTGATGCGTTTAGTTTTTATTTCTTTGGTTCCATCAGGCCAGATCTTTAAAATTGAAATTTCTACAATACGGTCAGAAGCTACATTTACACCTGTGGTTTCAAGATCAAAAAAAGCAATAGGACAGGTTAAATTCGGTTGGATCATAAGTATAATGTTTTAAAATTTGATTGATTGCCCTATGAATATATACAAATACGGATTTGAAATTTCGTAATATTTGGCTTCCTAGGACGTTAGAAAACACAATATTAAGAAAATAATCAAGGCTATGTCCTGAGATATTTTCAAAAAAAATAAAATTCGTATTACTTTGATTTACATTTTTTTAAACTATCCTTGTACTATGAAAAAGAAAACTTTCCAACTTTTAGCACAGTTTAACAAACTTTTTTTGCCGAAATATTATAAACGCGATCTAAATAAACTTAAGGGCTGGGAAAAAGCGATTGTTGGTTATAAGTATTGGGTTACCATTAAATCATTAGGTTAACTCGCTTTCAAATACTATTTTCCTTATCAGTAATTTCTTTGTTACTAGTTATGATTGGAACAATAATGGAACACTCTCGAAGTTAGTAGATCCCAATTCACCTTTTGATCTTCGCATTTATTTCTCAATAGGTACTAATTCAGTCGAATATTTCCAAATAAATTCTCTAGTACCGTCCTTTTCAAAAACAATCACTGTAAATTAGTTGGTGATTTGTTTTTCAATACAAATTTTAGTTTTTAAGCCCCAACTTTAATAGTAACATTCGTTCCCTCATTATCTTCTCCATTATCTTTATCACCTCCTTTTAAGGACTTTATATTATTATCAGGTGTACGGTCAATTAGTTTGTTATATGGATCAATTCCAACTTTTATCGGTTCTTCATTAACGATAATTTCAAATTCCATTTTATTTTTATTGATCTTACGTTTTTGTAAATACAATTCAGTTTCTGTTTTTTTGTCTTTCACCAGTTTACTTCCAAATACACCAATATCCATCCAATCATTAACTGCAACATCTTTCATTTTACCAATGCTGTCAGCTTTCATTTTTTTGCTTTCGACAGAAAATTTAACTAAATATTTTCCATCTTTTGTTTTTGTATAAGAACATTTTGTTGTTTTATTTTCATACAAAGTGATAGTTTCAAACATATCGTTGATGATGTATTTCAGGCTGTCGGGAGTAGCTGCTTTCAGATAATTGATGAACTCAATTGAATTGGTATATGGCGGTTCCTGGAAGGCAACTTTTTTAATATACTTTGCAAGTGCTGCATTTAATGAATCTTCGCCTATATAATCTTTCAAGGCATACATTACAACGCTTCCTTTATTGTAATGAATATATTGTTGGTTTTCAACTAACAGCAATGGACGTTCTTTTTTTCCTTCAGTAGCTCTGCCTTTTAAATATTGATTCATTTCATATTTCAAGAATTTTTTCATTGCTTCTTTCCCATATTCTTTTTCCATTACCATCAATGCCGAATATTGCGACATTGTTTCCGACATAATTGTGGAGCCCTGAACATTTCCTCCAATCACCTGATGTGCCCACCATTGATGCGCTACTTCATGAGCAGTAACATAAAAAGGATAGTCGATCGATTCAGGATCAGTATCATAAACTTTAGCAATAAAACCTATGCCTTCCGAAAATGGGATCGTATTGGGGAATGACTGCGCAAATGTTGCATACCGTGGAAATTCTAATATACGAACTTGCTTGTGCTGGTAGGGGCTAAAGTTTTTGGTATAATAATCAAGGGCTTTTTTTATTCCTTTTATCATTCTTTCTATATTATACTCATGGCCTTCATTGTAGTAAATTTCAATCGCCACTGCCTGCCCGGATCTTGAATTAGGATCAGTCCATTTGTCGCGTTTCACTTCGTAACGGGCAGAAAGGAATGAATAGAAATTTAAAATTTTACTATCCATTTTATAATGAAAATAGTTTCTATTGTCCTGTTGCCAACTTTTAAGCAAATAGCCCGGTGCCACTGCCATTTGATCAAGGGAAGTACTCATTGTACATTCAAAATCTATCCAGTCTGCATCATTACTAATGTATGTATTCATTCGCGCAAGAGTATCATTGACATTCGCCATACGTTCTTTTTTACCTAAACCATATTTTTTTCGGGACGCATCATCACCCAATTCACCTTGTTCGGAATATCCTAAACTTGGTAATAACTGATTATTAAAGAAAGTGCCATTATAAACAATGGAAGTTCCGGCATCTGAATTTTTAAATCCTTTAGGGAAATAGTCTAAATTCATTTCAAATTTAATGGAATCTCCCGGTAGGAGAGCGGTTGCAAGTTTGTAAATTTGAAATCCATTTTCTTTATCATTTAACAATAGAGTGGTAGTCTTATTAAATTTTAATTCGTTAATATGTATTTCGGTGAATAAATTAATAATAATACTATCAATAATTTTGTTCGTTTTATTTTTTAGAATATAATAACCGTTCATTTTAACACCACGTTCTTTCGGAAAAATATCGACATTCCAATTTGCAGCAACAATGCGCGGTTGAGGAGTTTTTGAATAACGTTTATATTTTTTTTCAAATTCAGCCTGTGCTTCTTCTTGTTTTTTTGAAGAAATATTTTTATTCAAAACGGAAGTGTTATAGTAAATAAATCCTCCACTCATTAAGAATACTAAAATCCCCAGAGACATTGCTAATTTAGCTTTACCTGTAAATAAAGGCTTTGCGATACGTAAGCGATTTTTAAACCCTTTTTCTTTGCCTCGAACCCAAAGTAAATTGGATAGCAGAATAAGTATAACTGCAAAACTGCTCCAATAGATCTTGAAAATCAGGAAGGAATAAATGCCATGCCCGTATCCATTC
>JAIOQD010000570.1 GCA_021413595.1 Bacteroidota bacterium
ACGGTTAGGGATAACACCTCTCCATGGTTCGAACGCTTTAAAACGGTGCGCCATAATAGCCTCACCAGCTGTTGCAGTTAAAATATTGTTACGTAAACCAATGATACCACGCGATGGAATTTCAAATTCGATGTGAATCAAGTCGCCTTTTGGCTCCATGATTTTTAAATCGCCTTTGCGTTGAGTTACATACTCAATTACTTTACCAGAAACCGGTTCAGGAACATCAACAGTTAAATATTCAATGGGCTCACATTTTTTTCCGTCAATTTCTTTGATAATAACCTGAGGCTGACCAACTTGTAGTTCATATCCTTCGCGTCTCATTGTTTCAATTAAAACAGATAAGTGAAGAATACCACGTCCAAAAACAAGATATGAATCAGCTGAATTTGTTTCTTCCACTTTTAGTGCAAGATTTTTTTCCAATTCTTTAAATAAGCGGTCACGTAAGTGGCGGGAAGTAACAAATTTACCTTCTTTACCATAAAACGGAGAGTTGTTGATTGTAAACAACATATTCATTGTAGGCTCATCAATTGCAATTGGAGTAAGTCCTTCCGGATTTTCAAAATCTGCTATTGTATCACCAATTTCGAATCCTTCAATACCTGTAATGGCAACAATTTCACCGGATGCAACTTCTGTTGTTTTTTGTTTACCTAATCCTTCAAACGTAAATAATTCTTTAATACGTGATTTAATAATAGTGCCATCACGTTTCACCAATGATACAGGCATGTTTTCTTTTATTGTCCCTCTTGAAACACGTCCTACTGCAATACGCCCAACAAAGGTTGAATAATCCAAGGATGTGATCTGCATTTGCAACGAGCCTTGCGCACTAGGGACATTTGGGAAAAAATCAACGATCTGATCTAATAAATAAGTAATATCTGTAGTTGGATTTTTCCAATCCGGACCCATCCAGCCTTGTTTCGATGAACCGTAAACGGTCCTGAAATTCAATTGCTCTTCGGTAGCATCTAAATTGTAGAATAGGTCAAATACCTGATCATGAACTTCGTCCGGACGGCAATTTGGTTTATCAACTTTGTTGATAATAAGAATAACAGTTTTTCCTTGAGCCAATGCTTTTTGAGTCACAAAACGTGTTTGAGGCATTGGGCCTTCAAAAGCATCTACCAATAGAACTACTCCATCAGCCATGTTTAATACGCGCTCTACTTCGCCGCCAAAGTCGCTGTGGCCGGGAGTGTCAATGATGTTGATCTTTGTTCCTTTGTATCGTACCGATACGTTTTTTGCAAGAATAGTAATTCCACGTTCACGTTCCAGGTCATTGTTATCCAATATCAATTCACCCGATTCTTCGTTTTCACGAAATAATTTTCCGGTGTGTAAAATCTTGTCAACTAATGTTGTTTTGCCGTGGTCAACGTGAGCAATAATGGCAATGTTTCTAATGTTTTGCATTTGGGGTTTTATATAAAATTGTTAATTTTCTTTTTGAAGGGTTGCAAAAGTAGTCATTTTTATTGACAATTTAGCCTTATTTGCTATATATAATAACGGTTGTAAAATATAAATGTGAATTATACAGCAAAGAGTGGTTCAGAGAATTGAAAAATGCTTGTGTTCCGCGATCTAACGCACATGCTTTTGCGAGGAGCTTCGTTTAGGGTAGCAGAGTTCATCCCGAGCCGGTTTTTACGGGAGAGGTCTTGTTTTTATTGTGATAAAAAATACCACTTAGCGCCCTAAAGTCATATATTGATTATCAGTTGATTACGATTTTTTTGAAATTTTGTAGATAATAGTCGCCAATTTAATCCATTTAAAAAATAATTCAACAGCCCAACGATTTTTAATATAAGAGTGCTATGATTAACAGGCGGGTAATCGTTTTTTGTAATAAAATCAAATTTGTTGCCTGTTTCTTTATATTCGTATTTTATATAAATATGGTGCAGTTCTGAAA
>JAIOQD010000571.1 GCA_021413595.1 Bacteroidota bacterium
TTATGTAATCAAATATACTTGTGAAGCCTTTTCAAGCGATAATCATGGAATTGACAATATTGCAGAGGCTCGACTGCTAGGTGAATGCCGAGAGTCAGGAACAATTGTGATTGATCGTACGACCTTTGCATTCAAAAAAATTGAAAGGAATTCGTTCAGACATAAAGGCTTCCTGTATCCAAAAAATAATAATTGGATTCGACCATCTTTAAATTATTATATGAATTTTATTGATGGTAAGTTGATTTCAGAATATAGCCAAGTAGAAGGAAAATGGTTTTTAAAAAGAATTTGTCGCGAATACACACATGAATATTTCAAAGCAGGTCTCAACTCAAAAGAGTTTACCATAACAGAGATAAATGAATGGTTTGCTGACAGTGTTACGCACTTTATTACTGCTGATTTAATCGGGAAGTTTTATAGTTCAGTTGATTTACCTTCATGCTCATACTCTTATAACAAAAGTAAATGGTCACAACAAACGCATCCATTTTATTTCTTCAATAAGCAGGATATTTACATGGATTTAGAAAAAAGAGGTTCCATTGAACAACAATTTTTAAGTAACGGAAAATAATAATAGTATTAAGGTAACACAAACGATAATGGAATTGTAAAAAAAGTATCTTTTTTTCCTTGCAATTATGAAATAAATTGAAATATGATGTTTTGTTCTTATAAAATAAAGCTGTTTTTGCTTATAGTAATGTCAATAAGCATAAATATAAGCCATTCTCAGACAATAAGTATTGTAGAGAAAGCAACCTTACCGGCAATACTTATCCAGTCGTCTGGTATCGAGGTGGTTAATAAAAATTATATATGGTCGCATAATGATAGTTCCGGGAATCCGGAGTTATATAGTTTTGATTCAACGGGTACATTGCTGCGGACCTTAAAGATTTTAAATGCCACCAATATTGATTGGGAAGATATGGCGAAAGATGCTTTGGGTAATTTTTACATCGGTGATTTTGGTAATAATACCAATAATCGTCAGGATCTGAAAATTTATATTATTCCCGACCCTGCAACTATATTGGTAGATAGCGTTATTCCGCAGGTAATAAATTATTCCTATTCTGATCAGTTTGCATTTCCACCCGCAGATTCATTGAAGAGTTTTGATGCAGAAGCCATGATCGCCTTCCAGGATTCACTTTATATATTTTCGAAGGATTGGTCGAATCCATATAATGGTTATACAAAACTTTATAAACTTCCTTTGCTTCCTGGAACGTATGTTGCAGAATTGATCGACAGCTTTTATACTGGTCCGGGGCCACCCATTTTATATTCCATTACTTCAGCAGATATCAGTCTCGATAATAGCAAATTAATACTCCTTGGTTACAATAAATTCTGGCTATTTTCCAATTTTACCGGTAACGATTTTTTTTCGGGCACAACTGAACTATTTGATCTCCCTTTATCCCAAAAAGAAGCAATTGGTTTTATTACAAATGATGAGCTTTATTTAACAGATGAATTAGTATCAGGATTTGGGAAAAGATTGTATTATTTGAAGATTCTACCGGATCCTTCAACAATAAAGGAGTCGGAAAATGAAGCGCTGAATTTTACCGTATCTCCCAATCCGTTTTCTGAAAAAATAACCATTTCAATTGGCTCAAAAGAAGCGGGCAATTACACGCTAACTATTTACAATGAACTGGGGCAAAAGAAATGGGCAGGTTTTCAGGAAGGAAATTGTTAAATATTAGGGGAAAGAAAACCTTATGTTATATTTGACAATAATTTCATAATCAGCAGGGAAAGGTTGCCACAGATTTCGCAGATTAAATTGTTTGATAAGCCTGTTTAAATTTTTAAAAAAAATACAATATTGCTTATAAAGCTAACGCACCTTTCTCGACTACCCTAGAAATGACCATGCACACAGTAATTTCGAGGGTAGTCGAGAAATCGTGGGAAGGTAAAAACTACTTTGAATAAAATTTAAACAGGCTCTAAATTCCAATTAAAATGATAAAAAAGCACCCTAAAGCCCTTATTTATTTATTCCTTTCTGAAATGTGGGAACGTTTTGGATTTTACCTGATGCTTGGAATATTCTTCCTTTATATGACCGATACTGAGCGGGGAGGCCTGGCTATGGGGAAAAAAGAAGCATCTGATATTTTCGGAACCTATATCGCACTTGTTTATTTGACTCCATTTATTGGCGGTTTGCTGGCTGACAGGGTTTTAGGATACCGGCTTTCAATAACTATTGGAGGGATTTTAATGGGAATCGGGTATTGCGGACTTGCCCTGCCCGGACAAACAGCTTTTTATGTTTCCCTTCTTACAATTTGCATAGGCAATGGTTTTTTTAAACCAAATATTAAATACAAACTATTAAAAGATTCGGGATACTCTATTTTTTACATGGGTATAAATATCGGGGCTTTTATCTGTAATTTTTTCGGATCCTACCTGAGAAATACATTCAGCTGGGGAGCGGCATTTTCAGCTGCTGGCATAGGGATGTTTATTGGTGTGATCATTTTTTGGATCGGACAGAAGCATTATAAACATGCAGATGTTCGCAAACCAACCAAAAAAGAAGATATGCCGGTAAGTCAAATTTTGGGATTAACACTTCTTCCTGCGTTAATTGCAGGTTATATCGGTTGGATCATTCCTGGAAATATTTTCGGTAGTGATAGTACAGATGCCTTTATATTTGGTGCTTTGCCTGTAGCCGGGTATTATGTATCCCTGATGGTGCGTTCCAATGCGGAAGACAAAAGACCTATTTCTGCTTTGCTTGCCGTATTTGCTGTTGCAATCGTATTTTGGGCCATTTTTAAACAAAACGGCACAGCATTAACAACCTGGGCCGAAAGTTATACTGACAGAGAAGTCCCTACAGCCCTTGTAAAACCGGCAAAAGCACTTGGCATGGTTCAGGAACCTGTGTTTATGAAAGACTCAGTACCTTATGCTGATGCACAATTCCGGATTGCACGTGATGCAAATGGCAAACCTGTTAAAACCTTTGACTACCCTTTATATTTCAGAAATAGTCCTCCCGACACATTACCTGCGGAGAGTGAACGTGTAACTCTGGTTTCTACTGAACTGTTGCAATCTGTCAATCCATTTTGGGTGGTTTTATTAACTCCACTTCTCGTATTTTTCTGGGCCTTCCTCAAAAAGAGAAATAAAGAACCCAGTACTGCCTGGAAAATTTTTTACGGATTATTTATTACTGCATTATCCACGCTGGTGATGGTTGGAGCTACGTATGCATGTCATAATGGATTGGAAAAGAGTACAATATGGTGGCTTATCGGGAGTTATGGTGTAATAACAGTTGGTGAACTATGTTTAAGCCCGATGGCATTATCACTGGTTTCAAAACTTTCTCCACCACGTTTAACAGGATTAATGATGGGAGGCTGGTTTCTTTCCACTTCAATTGGAAACAAAATGAGCGGAGTTCTTGCCAGTTTATGGGACGGGTATGAGAACAAAGCAAATTTTTTCTTAGTGAATTTTATTCTTGCATTAATTACCTCAGCCGTTATTTTAATGATGATCAAATGGCTGAATCGGATTATGAAGGAGCATGGGGTTTAAATTCATTTGGGCGTTTTACTCAATGTTGTTATTTTGATAAGGTTCAATTAAAAAATTCATTTGGGCGTTTCCCTTTCTGAAAAAGAAAGGGG
>JAIOQD010000572.1 GCA_021413595.1 Bacteroidota bacterium
ATGATGTACTTGATAGAATTAATTTGAAAAATTTAAACAGGCACTTATTTTAATCGATTAATTTATATGCCGGTGTAGTTAAAAATTCTTCGAAAGTATCACCAACAACCAGTCGGTTAAAGAGTGCAATTGCCTGGGGGAATTTCCCTATTGTTTATGGGCCAACCCCTATGGTTTCTTTTATATCCAATATTTCACTATCTCTTATATCTTCATAAAATCTATGGGTGATTGTTCTTCCATCATCTAATTTGGCACCAGCTTTTAACCATTGCCAAACTTGTGTTCTTGATATTTCAGCAGTAGCTGCATCTTCCATCAAATTATAAATTGCCGCGGCACCATTACCTCTTAACCAACTTTCTATGTAAAGAATGGCAACATTAATATTCATTCTTAGTCCGTATTCAGTAATTGTTCCTACCGGCAATTGTAATAGATCAGAAGCAGTGCAAGTAAAATCGTCAAGTTTAACTTGTTCAATTTGATTGGGTGTTTTCATGTGTAAGTAAAATGCCTCGAGAGCAACAGGAACTAATCCCGGATGCGCCACCCAGGTACCATCGTGGCCACCAGTAACTTCTCTTATTTTGTCGTCAAATACTTTACGGATCGCTTTTTGATTTTCGGCTTCGTTGTTTTTAATTGGTATTTGAGCAGCCATACCTCCAATAGCGTGAGCATTACGTTTATGACATGTTTGAACTACAAGTTGCGTATAGTTTCTCATAAAAGGTACAGTCATATTAACCTGACTTCTTTCCGGAAATACATAGCCTTCAATATTTTTAAATTTTTTAATAAAAGAAAAGATATAGTCCCACCTTCCGCAATTCAGCCCAGCACTATGTGTTCTTAATTCCCACAAAATTTCGTTCAATTGAAAACTGGCTAAAATTGTTTCAACCAATACCGTTGCTTTAATACTTCCTTGAGGTACTTCGCAATAATTTTCAGCAAAAACGAATATATCATTCCATAATCTTGCTTCTAAATAATGTTCTATTTTAGGCAGATAAAAATAAGTGCTGCTTCCACTTTTTAAGAGGTATTTGATGTTATGAAAAAAATACAATCCAAAATCAAAAAAACTTGCACTCACTTCCTCCCCATCAATTACAACATGCATCTCATTCATGTGCAATCCTCGTGGCCGAACCATTAAAGTTGCTATTTCATTATTCAATGTATATTCTTTTCCTTGCTCATTTGTATAGGATATGTTTTTTCGAACAGCATCCATTAAATTAATTTGTCCTTCTATAACATTTTTCCAACTAGGAGAATTGCTATCTTCCAGATCTGCCATAAAAACTTTTGCTCCAGAGTTGAGCGCATTGATGATCATTTTGCGCTCTACGGGTCCTGTGATTTCAACACGTCTATCTTGCAGATCCGAAGGAACCGGATCAATCAACCACTCACTCTCGCGAATTGTAACTGTTTCAGGTAAAAAATCAGGAAGTTTTCCCCCATCAATTTCCTTTTGTATTTTTTTTCGGTCTTCTAATAATAAAAGTCTTTTTGCATTAAATTTATGATGTAATTCTTTTATAAAAAGAAGTGCTTCGCGAGTTAAAATGGAATTGTAGGCTTTGCTAAATTTCTCATTAATACTTACACCCGAAGGTGTTTTATAGGCTCCTGTAGTATTTTTTTGTTTTATCATTTGTTTATGGTGGCTAGAAATTTGATTAAAGAAATTTAAATAAAACCAAATCGAAAAAAACTAAGTTTTTTTATAAAAAAAATAAAAAACAAGGTAATCTATTAAATCACCTTGCTTTTTGAGGACTTATTTACCCATTACCTCAGATATTTTTTCTTTTATCTTATTTGCAATACCTCCATTAGAGTCAGTACCTAATTTCAGGAATGTTTCAACTTGTGCTCCAATGCCTCCCGGCATTTTACTTTTTAAAAGAGAAATTAGTGTTTCTGTTGCCAATTTTGCCTGTAGTTCAGAAATACCAGCCTTTTCCGAAACTGTTTTAATGATGTTTTCCATAATTTTTTTTATTTAATTGATAAATGATTTATTAATAATAATTTATCAATACAAAAGATAAGCCAACACAAAAGGTCTTTTTCTATCATGAATGTGATCAAAATTTAAAATTTGTTGGAAGTGCAAAAATTTATAGATATGAACCAAAAAAAGCACCGAAAACAGTTAAAAATTAACAATTTTCGGTGCTTTTCAAAAAAAAATAAATTTCAAAAAAATGTTATTTCGAAAAAATCTACATTAAATTAATCTTCTTCATCGAACTCTAATTCAGCATCTTTTTCCCAAATTTCCATTTCACAAGGCTTACAATTAAATTTCAATTTATACTCATTTTCGCCATGCTTTAAAGTAAGAGGTTCAACCACTTTTTCTCCCATTGTTGCTTTTTGAAATCTGGCACATTTACCCAGCTCATATTTAACGCAGTATTTTGTTGTCATTACCCGTGATTTGCCCGGATCCCATTGCAACTCAAATGCTTTTTCTATATCTGTTACACCATGTCGTTTATAAAACGAACGCGACAATTGATTAGAAACATTGTAAGTGAAATCTAATTTTGAAACAGGATAAGGGTGATCTGTTTTTGTTATTTGAAATTCTTCTCGATGGTATTGATTCACTCTGATATCAATCAATTGCTCCAGTACAACTCTTCGTATTTCGTTTGTTTTAGAAATTGGCAAAAACCAATTTTTCGAAAATTCAATTTCTATATCATCCACAACAAAGGGTGTATTTCCTGTTTTAGAAAGGTTTTTTTTGATATTAGGTGTTGTCGATTCCTCATTTTTAGCTATTTCCTTTTCTGATTGAAAAGCAGAAAGACTTTCATGTCCATCTTCATCAATAGCGGCTAATTGAAACCCATCGCTTGTTTCAGTAAATTTTAGTTTTACACTAATTTTCCGAATGGCACTATCTTCTCTTTCAACCAATTTGTTAAAAGCAGCATCCGAATTTCTATAAATAAGTGTGCCGGGATTAATTGTTTTAAAGGTATTAGGAATTATAATATTATTAATGATACCATTTATCTGAACACCATCCTGTTCACCATTTTCGTTAATAAAACAAAGTCCGTCACCATTATTTAGTTTGTCGAAATTTTCGATCACATAACCGTTCGCCTTTATTTCCAAAAGTTTCCCTATTAATTGTCCTTGTGATTTTGGGCTATCCCAGGAACCAATTTTTTCGGTGCGTTTGTTTACAAAATAATCGGTATAGCCTCTGTTAAAACTTCTATCCATTTCTGCTTCAAAGTTGTAATGCGTTTTTCCGGAAGAAGCTTTTTGGTAGGTTTCGTTATTTTCTATAAAGGCATCCAATTTTTTACGTAAATAGGAGGTGTTATTTTTAACGTAAACCATGTCCTTTAATCTTCCCTCTATTTTAAAAGAAGTGATTCCGGCTTCTATCAAATTAGGCAATTGGTCACTTAGGTCCAGATCTTTGATGGACAACAAATGACTATTGGCTATTAATGTTTTTCCAGTCCCATCGGTTAAATTATAAGGTAAACGGCAATTTTGAGCACAAGATCCTCTGTTGGCACTACGTTCGCCATTAGCAATACTCATATAGCAATTACCGCTAAAAGAAACACAAAGAGCACCCGAAACAAAAAATTCTAATTCAACATCGGTGGCTTTACTAATATCTTTGATCTGATCTAAATTCAACTCTCTGGCCAAAACAACTCGTTTCATTCCGGCATCTTTAAGAAATTTCACATGTTTGGGATCCCGGTTATTTGCTTGTGTGCTGGCATGAATAACTATTGGAGGCAGATCCATTTCCATCAATGCCATATCCTGAACGATAAGGGCATCTACTCCAATATCATATAATTGATAGATTAATTTTTTACAATCTGCTAATTCATGATCATACAAAATGGTATTAATTACAACAAAAACCTGAGCCTTGAACAGGTGAGCATATTGAATCAATTCCTCAATATCTTCAAGAGAGTTGGTAGCATTGGAACGAGCTCCAAACTGTGGTGCTCCAATATATACTGCATCTGCACCGGCATTAATAGCCGCCATACCTTGAACCAAATTTTTGGCAGGAGATAGAATTTCAATTTTCTTTTTCATACTAAAGCAAAGGTCTGACAATTATTTTAATGTATTGCAAAAATTATTGATTTCAGGGCTTTTTAACTTAAAAGGGATATGGTTTCTATACTTGAAAAACGCATCATTTATAAGAAAGTTTATTGTTTCAGTTCGTTAGTTAAAACGATGCACTTTAGTGCAAGACTTTCATAGCCTGTTTAAATTTTATTCAAAATTGAACTTTTTTATTTTACTCCACAACTTTTGCGCTTGACCCGTCCAAACGCCTCAGCAGAATCTTTTAATGCTAAAATCAAAGCGTTTCGGGCGCAATACAGAGGAGTTAGAGATGTCAATTTTTTTCTGTTCAGATTCTCTAAATTATTTGCTTAGGAAAGATTGCTCCACAGGTTGTTGTTCTTGATCCGCTTTTGTTGGTATATTGTTGATAAAAACAAAAACACCTTTGTAATCTGTTGATTACAAAGGTGTTAACTGGTGTTGCTGTGATCACAATTGGATTCTAACCAATGACCGCAAGTTTAGAAAAATTGTGCTCTATCCAGCTGAGCTATGGAATCAAAAAAAGCTAATCAACCAATCTAAAAATTTGCTTTAAGAGAACAAATTTTCGAATTACCTAATTAGCTAGTTTATAAGTCGGGGCGGCCAGATTTGAACTGACGACCTCCTGGTCCCAAACCAGGCGCGATACCGGACTACGCTACGCCCCGAATACTCTGCTTAAAAAAACTTTCTAAAGCGAGTGCAAATGTACTACTATTTTTAACTTTGTCAACTTATTTTAAAAATACTTTTTTTATTTTGGTTGTACAACAGTAATTTGATCATTAAATAAATGCTTAAAAAAATAATTTTTGAGCAATTTGTGGATAAATTCAATTTTTAGTAAAATCATTTTTTTGTGGTGAAAATAGAAATGTGTCCTTAATTTTTGAGTAAAAATTTTTATCTTGCACTGAATTAAAGCCATGCAAAAAGAAAAATTAATCATAGGGCGAAGGGAGGAAATAGCTTTTCCTGAACTTGCATTGTATGGAATTATTGCGAAAATAGATACAGGTGCCTATACTACTGCGTTACATTGCCATGATATAAAAGAAAAAAACGGGGTTTTGCATTTTAAACTGCTTGATCCATCACATCCGGAATACAACGAACAAGATCAAAAATTTACAGAATATTCTCAAAAGGAGATCAAAAATTCATTTGGCGAAATAGAGAAACGTTATATCATTAAAACCATTATCCAAATGGGGGAGAAGCGAATAAAAGCTTTAGTTTCGTTAAGTGACAGAGGCAGTATGCGTTATCCTGTTCTTATCGGGAGGAAATTATTAAAAAATCGTTTTTTGGTAGATGTTGCCTTGTTGAATAACCTTGCCTTTAATCCTTCTCCAAGGGATAATTTAAAATCCTGAAAATATGGTATTATACTTAATCTATACAAATCCATTCGTATGAAAATTGCAATTTTATCACGCAACTTAAAACTATACTCTACCAGACGTTTGGTAGAAGCCGCTGAGCAGCGAGGGCATGAAGTAATTGTGCTAGATCATTTGAAATGCGTTTTGGTAATTGAAAAAGGACATCCTCAAATTTTTTATGGGGGAAAACAGGTTGTTGGAATTGATGCGATTATTCCGCGTATTGGCACCTCTGTTACATTTTACGGAGCAGCTGTTGTTAGGCAGTTTGAACAAATGAAAGTATTCTCTTCGGTGGAATCTCAGGCTTTGGTGCGTTCCCGTGATAAGCTCAGGAGTTTGCAGTTATTGGCTAAGGCGGGACTTGGTATGCCTAAAACAGCATTTGCCTCAACTCCTAAAAATATTGAAAACGTGCTTGAGCAGGTAGGTGGGGCTCCTGTAGTGATAAAACTGCTGGAAGGAACTCAGGGTATTGGGGTGATTCTAGCGGAAACACA
>JAIOQD010000573.1 GCA_021413595.1 Bacteroidota bacterium
GTCGCCTTTAGGCTGTGTAGATACAGCAACCTCCCCCTTAACTGTTTTTTATAAACCTGATGCAAATTTTAATTTGAGCAGTAATGCCGGCTGTCCACCATTTCCAGTGAATTTTAATAATACATCTGTAGGCGCTTTTAATAATGACTGGACCTTCGGGGATGGAAGCACTTTAAGCGGGGTGATAAGCCCCAGCCATACTTATTTAAATACAACCGCAAATCCCATCACCAATAGTGTACAATTAATAGTTAGCACCACTAATTTATGCAAAGATACCATGAACAGTTCGCTTACGGTTTATCCTAAGGTAACATCTGCTTTTACCGGACAAGCAGATGGCTGCAGTCCTTTAAATTTAGTTTTTGGTAATCAGTCAATCAATGCGGATTTTTATAGCTGGAAATTCGGTGATGGAGCGGTGTCCGCACAAACTGCACCTTCACACACTTACATTAATAACACAATAATTAACGATAGTTTAGATATCACTTTAAGAGCCTCTTCCAATTTTGGATGTTCTGATTCTATTCAACAACCGGTAAATGTATTTTATAAACCAGCTGCAAATTTTAATATCAATTCCACGGCAGGTTGTCATCCCTTAAGCATTTCATTTTCTGATCAGTCGAACGGAGGCACCCATTATTACTGGGATTTCGGAGATGCATCTCCTATAGACACCACAATAAATCCTTCTCATATTTATACAAATTTTACTTCTGCATCCATAACGTATGTAGCCAAATTAAAAATAACCACTGCGAATGGTTGTGTGGATAGTATTACAAGAAACATTACCGTTTACCCTCACGTAATAGCTGCCTTTACAGGAGAAGCTAATGGATGTAGTCCTTTAACGCTAAGTTTGATAAATCAGTCAACAAATACAAATACGTACAGTTGGGATCTGGGAGATGGGACACTATCCACACAAACTAATTTAACACATACCTATATCAACAATTCTTCTGCAAATATTGATTACACTATTTTCTTGAGTTCAACATCTTCTTTAGGATGTGTGGATACACAAACAACCGTTGTAAATGTAAAATTTAAGCCTGCTGCCATTTTTAGTTTAAACACCAATGCAGGCTGCAGCCCTTTATTGGTAAACTTTACAAATCAATCAACCAATGCTCTAAGTCATCAATGGGATTTTGGTGACAACTCAGCACTCGAAAGTTTACTGAACACCAGTCATACATACATAAACGGAACGGCTACTACTATTTCAAACAACATTGTTTATACTGTTATTGCAAACAATGGATGTGCTGATACAGCTGTAATTTCGGTAGCGATTTATCCAAAAGTAACAGCTTCCTTTACAAATCCTGCATTGGGATGCAGTCCTTTTACGGTAAATTTTTCGAATCAGTCAGTTAATGGAGACGCATACCTTTGGGATTTTGGTAACGGTAGTTTTTCCGCACAAATGGCACCATCTAATACATATATTAATTCAAGCACAAACGATCAGATTAATACTATTCAATTAATAGCTTCTTCTAATTTAGGTTGTGCCGACACCATCACCAACACCACAACAGTTGCCTATCAGCCAATAGCAGGCTTTTCGGCTACACCTCTTTCGCAAACATATCCATCTGCTGAAGTAAGTGTTATCAACACTACCAATACAGGTACCTGGAACTACTCATGGGATTGGGGCGATTCAAATACTTCTTCCGCACAAGATCCACCTTCCAATATTTATGCTACATGGGGCACTTATGCTATAACTTTAATTGTAAATAGCACTAATTGTGCTGATACCGTTTCTCATTCCATTACAATAATACCCCCTTTGCCAATTGCAGGATTTACTGTTCCTCCTTATGATGGTTGCGAACCTGAAAAAATTTGTTTTGTAAACACTTCTCAGTATAGTGTTTCCAACATTTGGGAGTTTGGGGATGGGAATACTTCCAGTTCTCAAAACCCTTGTTATACCTATTTTAATGCCGGTACTTTTAATGTTAAATTAATAACAACGGGACCGGGCGGACAAACAGACATTGCAAATTCAACGGTAACGATCTATCCCAAGCCACAGGCTAATTTTTCTGCAACACCCACGCTTGTTCAGGTTCCCAATACTCATGTTCAGTTTTTAAATTTTTCTATTGATGGAGATACCTATTTCTGGGATTTTGGTGATGGTGGTACTTCAGAAGATGAAAATCCAAATTATGCCTATTCACAAGTTGGCCAATTTGATGTAACTTTAATTGCTACCACCCAATATGGCTGTATTGATACTGTAACAAAAGTAAAATATATCACAGCTGAACTGATCAATGGGATTGTTTTGCCAAATGCTTTTACTCCTAATCCATTAGGATCGAATGGAGGGGCATACGATCCGACCAGTTATAATAACGATGTATTTTTTCCTTTCACTGTAAATGGAATTGATGAATATCGATTAACGATTTTTAATAAATGGGGCGAAATTATTTTTGATACTACTGATTTAAATATAGGCTGGGACGGCCTGTATAGAGGAACATTATGCCAATCGGATGTTTACATCTGGAAAGTAAAAGGTAAATACCTTGATGGTACTTCTTATATGAAATTTGGGGATGTTACTTTGTTGAGATAAGTTTTGAAAATGGGTTGTAATTTTTAATTTTAAAATTAAAAATTATGACTATAAAACAGGTGTTTGCTCGCGCATACTTTATACAAAATGTTATTATTGCTTTATCAGTTTTTTCAAATTTATGTCCCCTACCTCATTAATTGCCCGCACATAATAAATACCTGGTACATAACCCGAAATATCAACATTAAATAAATTTCCTAAAGGTGTGTTATTTTCCCAAATAACTTTTCCTATCATATCATAAACTTTTACATCTTTAACACCTATCGCTTGATTGTTTTTAGTAACTGAAATTTGGAATGTCCCATTATTTGGATTTGGAATAATACCAATATTGTTATTTGTAAGTTGTTTCGCTTTTTCAAATGATGTGTATTCTTGGGGGTGGTTATCATTATTATTTACATCTAGTTTGCGGAAACTATTACCCGGTGCATCGCAGCCATGAATATATGCGTCAAAATTACTACCCGTTGTGGCTGTTGCAATAAAACCGGGTAGCAATTTTATTTCATCTGTGGCTCGATAAGTAACTCTTTTATTTTGATTAAAAGCCCCCTCCTGGCTTCCCCAAAGGGGAAATCTATTTAAAAGACATGCACAACAATAATGCTGTCTTTTTCCAAATGAATATTACCTTCCGAAGTTATTGTCATGCCAGATTTAGGGTTGGGATAAAAGCCTACAACCCAGTGATAGTCTCCAACGTAAGTTTTATAACTAAGGCAGCCAATTTTCCCCCAAAGAGGTGCACTTGAATAAATTGAATCAATCACTTCTCCCATATCATTTCCCAAAGTAAGAGGGCAATTTGAACTGGTTGACCTACATATTACTGATAATTTGAAAGGTGTTTGGGAGTTTGAAGTCCAAAAAATTATTTTCCCTTCTTGAAAAAGACATGAGCCGTCATCATTTTCTGCCCTAGAATCATAATTTACTGCTGAACAATTTGTGCAACCTTCCGGTTTTTTTCTGCAAGAATAGAAAAAAATTGAAGTGAAAAATAAAAGTAAAAGTAAAAGTATTGGTTTCATTTTATATAATTTTCTATAAATAATTAACACTCCTATTTAAAAGCAAAGCATGTTGCAACAAAAAAGACATATTGTTTTAAACATCTAAATCGCGATT
>JAIOQD010000565.1 GCA_021413595.1 Bacteroidota bacterium
GGAGCTATAATACGAAAAACCGAATACTCCCTCACTGGACATGCCATGGCTAACCTGCCTCCAACAGTTACAGAGTTCCTAACCACAGGAGTAACTCCACCTGTAATTATAGATAAGGTTCCTTTTGACATAAAAAATGTGTTTCCAAATCCTAGTGAAGGTAAATTCACAGTTGAGTTGAATAAGGGTAATATAGGAGAAAAGGAGTTTGATGTAAAAATCTATAATATTATGGGACAAGAAATTTATAATAGAAAATCTACTTTTATAGATGGAAGAGAAGAAATTCAATTAGACCCATCTATTGCAAGCGGTGAGTATATTATGCGTGTAAAGGAAAGCCTTGTTGATAATTATCTGGTAAGGAAAATTGTTCTTCAAAAATAATTTACAAGGATTATATAGTCCTTAATGGATAATTTAAAAAAATCTAAAAGAAATCCCGCAGGTATGCGGGATTTTTTTTAATAATTTTTTGAGACTACCATTCTTTTTGTTTGAGAAAACTCATCTTTTTTCAAAACATAAAAATATATCCCATTTGGTATAGCACCCGTTTCTAAAGGAATAGAATGAGCACCTGCTTTCATTTCCTGGTTCAAAACGGATGAAACTAAATTTCCAAGCATATCAAACAATTCGAGTGAAACCAAGCCTGAGGTATTTAATTGAAAGCTGATAACAGTATTTTGTTTTGCCGGATTCGGGCTATTTTGAGAAAGTTTAAAAGAAGGCGATGCATCAATCATTGAAATACCGGCAGGGTTAATTAACGGGGGACCGGCAAGGTCATCAAAATACATTGTATCTCTACTCGTAGAAAGCGGATCAAAAAGAAGAATAATTTTATCAATGTTTGTTGGTAATACGGTGCTTCCAACAGGAGATTCATAATAATAAAATGTTATTTGTTCCCAAGCATTTTGAACAGTAGTTTTTCCTGCGTATGAACTATGTGTTCCGGCAGGATAAGAATCAATGCTCTTCATCCCCAATTGCAATTGTATTTCTGTTCCTACAGGAGCACTTGTGTATAGTTTCATTTTAATTTTAGGAGATTGTGCACTACTATCTGCGTATGCAGTAACATCTACTAATTTCATATTTGGATATAATCTTATAATATCATACACTACCGTATCTCTCACATATCTTGCACAACGACTGCTACCATTTACACCGTTTGGATTTGGATTAAGGGCAAATGAATCCAAAACTCCCGCACTTAATCCAAAACTAAGCACTTTATTTCCTTCAAAATCACAATAATTTTGTTGCCCTGCCGCCTTTTGAGTAATTGCAAAAACTAAAAATAAAAAGTATAAATTTTTCATGATTATAATTGTTTAAAGGTGTCTATTGTTTAAGATGTCTATTTTTTAAATTATCTTATCACAAACGTAGTTGGGTTTTAAAATATTCGTAAGTAAATTCGATAGGCTAACACTTTGTTGGTTTGAATAGAATAAAAAACAGTTTGAATTATTTAGCGATAAACTTGATTTAATCTCATTTTTCCTGATATTTTAAACAACATTCATTGGTCTCATTCGTTAGTTGAAACGATGCAATTTATTGCAAAAATTCAGTTTCTAAAAACGTTTTTCTCTGTGTATTCTCCTTTTTCCTCTGTGTAATATTTTTTTTGTTACACAGAACTTTACAGAGAATATACAGAGAGTCACAGCTTTTTTATTAGTATAACCGCAGAAAGAATTTCATTCTTTCTTTGCTCCAACCTGTCACTTTCAGTGCTTAGTGCTTTGAGTTTTAAAAGATCTTATAATTAAAATTTATAAATGTTTTTAAAAATAAAACACTTTCCCCTTCACTAATTTTAAATTAGAAGCAATTGAAAAACACCAATTGACCAATCATTGATTTCGGCTATTAAAAATTTAGTGTCATCGAATTTGACCAGAGTATCGAAAAACAAGATTTACGTTTGCACTCTATATTAATTAAACCACCATTATTTATTCTGTTTCATTAGGCAATGAGAACGGGTATTTTTTTTTAGTTTTTATCATATGAAAAACAACCAACCAAAAGTCTTAATGTTAGGGTGGGAA
>JAIOQD010000566.1 GCA_021413595.1 Bacteroidota bacterium
CTCCCAAACGCAAAACTGAGGTGTGACTGTAACTGTTAATCCATTGCCAACAGCAACCATAACAGGTACAACAGCGGTTTGCAAAAACGCCACAGCACCGGGCATCACGTTTACCGGAGCTTCCGCCACCCCACCGTATACGTTTACCTATACCGTAAATGGTGTAACCCAACCAACAGTGGTAAGTATAGGAAACAGTGTAACAGTTTTGGTACCTACATTTGTAGCCGGAACATTTACATATTCGTTGGTGAGCGTAATGGATGCAAGTTCAACCACCTGTTCTCAAACGCAAAGCGGAAGTGCAACGGTAATTGTTAATCCTTTGCCTACTGCAATAATTGTAGGGTCAACCGAGGTATGCAGAAATTCCCCAGCACCTAATATTACCTTTACCGGAGCTTCGGCTACAGCCCCCTATACTTTTACATACACAATAAATGGTGGACCAAATCAAACGGTAACAACCACTGGCGGTAACACTGCAAATGTTCCTGTGCCAACAGGCGCTGTGGGAACATTTTTATATGAGCTAATAAGTGTGCAGGATGGTAGTATAACTTCCTGCTCCCAGGTTCAAACCGGAAGTGCCACAGTAATTGTGGATCCTTTGCCGGTTGCTAATTTTGCCTTTACTGACATGTGTTTATACCAGGCTATTGGTTTTAATGATTCATCAACTGTTTCAAGTGGCAGCAATGTGAGTTTTTTATGGAATTTTGGCGATAGTAGTCCTGTGGATACTGCCCAAAATCCAATTTATACGTATGCAAATGCCGGAAGCTATTCTGTTTCATTAGTTACCACCACCAACAATGGGTGCAAGGATACAGCCACAAAAATTACAGTGGTACATCCCAATCCCAACACACAATTTTCTACGGCAAATGTTTGTGATGGCACTCCTGTTGGATTTAACGACTTAAGCACAATCCCTGCAACGGATACTTTACAATTCTGGAGATGGAATTTCGGAGATGGTAGTCCTTTTTACCTAACCCAATCCGTTTTGGGTGGGCATCTTTATGATAGCGCAAACTCTTATACTATTCAGTTAATGGTGGTTTCCAACTTTGGTTGTTCCGATTCAATTACTAAAGTGGTAGTGGTTAATCCTAATCCAGTTCTGGCTTTTTCGACCAATGATACAGCAGGCTGCGAATTATGGTGCGTTAATCTAAATGATCTTTCTTCTATTTCATCGGGCAGTAATGTTAGCTGGCTCTGGAATTTTGGTGATGGCGCTTCTAGTATAGAGCCAAGTCATTGCTATACAAACGACTCCGTTTACGTCCCTTTATCCTTTAATATTGACTTAACAGTGACTTCTGATAGTGGATGTATCAGCTACTTATCCAAACCCAATTACATTACTGTTTATCCAAACCCTATTGCAAAGTTCATTACAAAACCCGATGTGGAAACGATCATGAACCCTATTATTTCATTTCTTGATTCATCTACCGGAGCTGATTTTTGGACCTGGGATTTTGGTGATGGTTCCAACCCTTTTAGCATTGGGCTTGATTCTTCTTCTGTCATTACCCCATCACCTTATACCTACCAAGATACCGGCACATACACGATAATGCTGATTACTGCAACCCAATATAGCTGCGTAGATACAACCTATCAAAAAGTATTTATAGGGCCTGATGTTGCTTTTTACATTCCCAATGCCTTTTCTCCTAACAACGATGGAATAAACGATACTTTTTTTCCAAAAGGCATTTTTATTAGTCAGTACGAAATGACAATATTTGACCGTTGGGGAAATTCAGTTTTCTTTTCAGATGATTTTTACAAACCCTGGGATGGTAAAGCAAATTATGGAACCGAAAATGCTCAGCCGGATGTTTACATTTATGTTATTAAAGGGACTGATATTTACCGTAAAAAGCATAATTACAAAGGAATTGTTACATTAGTAAAATAATATTGGAATTAAGAGGTTTGTTGATGGCATTTTTTTTACAATTGTGTAAGAATCAATTTGAATGTATAAATAGCATGAAAAAACATTTCAGTTACATAAAAGTAATTTTTTTGTTCCTATTATTGAGCAGCAACTTCAATATATATGGGCACTCCGTTCAGGTAGGGTATTGTGTAAGCTGTAGTGGGGAGCTTACACTGTACGTAGAGCATTGGCATGCCAATTCAGATCCAAACTCTACTACTATGACCATTAATTTAAATATTAATGGTGTAACATCAAGTGTAACAGGTTCTCCTATCGATAATATACAAGATACCCCCTATTCCGGTTTGCCGGGGTGCAATGATCCCATAACGATATTTGGCTCCTGTTCAGGAAAAGCAAATACCTACAACGACTGGGTTGTTTTTAAGTTTCCGAACTTACCTACCGGGGTACCTATTATTATTACAGTAGTTTCGGGAAGTACTGTTTTTACAGAGGATGGTTGTAATATGTACCCGGCTTCCTCACCTCAGATAATTGTGCCACCCATTATAAACCCGCCACCTGTTGCCGACTCCAGTCAATCTGTTTGTACTGGAGAGAGCGTTAATTTAAATTTAACAAGTTATTTCGCAGCCTTTCAATGGCAATCTGCTTCGGCAGAAACAGGTCCGTGGACAGATGTACCGGGTGCAACTGCCACCCCATTTAATACAGGTGCCTTAACGGAAACTACTTATTTCAGAGCAACATCAGTGGGTACCTGCGAAAGTAATTTTGTTACTATCACCGTTAATCCGGCTGTTGTGCCAACCTCGGGTTCGGGGCCTGGTACGGGAGCGGGAGCCGCCATTTCAGCTTGTCCTTCAAATGTGCCCGCTAATATTGGAACCCCAACCACTGCCGGTTATACGTATAGCTGGCTTCCCACGGGTGGGCTCAGTAGTGCAATAATCTCAAACCCAACTGCATCAATCAATACACCTAATACTACCACCACTTATACATTGTCCACCACAACAGATAAGGGCTGTACCGCAACTGACAGCGTTAAAGTTGTTGTAAAAGCAATTCCTGTATCCAATGCAGGAGCAGATATTAATACCTGTAGTTCAAATAATCCCGGAACCATTGGGACAGCAATAACTGTTGGCTATACATACAGTTGGTCTCCTGCTACAAACTTAAGCAGCACCACAATTTCAAATCCTAATGTAATATTAACAAGCCCTGGAACCACCACTTATACTGTAACTTCTACCTCACAGGGCTGTATTTCCACCGATAGCGTTATAGTGAAGGTGAATCCATTTCCTGTAGCTGATTTTACCGTTGCAGATGTGTGTTTAAATCGTGTTATGAACTTTAATGATCTATCAACTATTACAATCGACAATATTGTAAGTTGGTTATGGAGTTTTGGCGATAACAGTCCTGCATTTACTGCCGCAAACCCTACCTATACCTATGTAAGCCCGGGAACGTATAATGTTACGTTAATTGTGGCAACCAACAATGGGTGTAAAGACACTCTTATAAAAAGTGCAGTGGTTCATCCCAACCCGAATGCAGCTTTTTCATATTCAAATGTTTGCGATGATACTCCCGTTCCGTTCAATAACTTATCATCTATCCTTACCCCCGATATCATTCAATTATGGGCATGGGATTTTAATGATGGGAGTGCGCTCAATACAAATCAATCTGTAACCGGTGGATACCTATATACTTCTCCGGGATCTTATAACGTTCAGTTATTGACCGTTTCAGATTTCGGATGCGCTGATTCAATCACTAAAACAGTGTTTGTTAATCCTAATCCTTCCGTGGTTTTTACTTCAATCGATACGGCAGGTTGTGAACCACTCTGTGCTCCTTTTCAAAATTTATCATCTATTTTAACAGGTAGTAATATTTTCATGCTGATGGATTTCGGTGATGGAAACATTACAAGCTCACAAGATCTACTTCATTGTTACACCAACAGTTCTGTTTATTCACCGGCCTATTATTCTCCAAGCCTAACGGTTACTTCGGATAGCGGGTGTGTAACAACAGTTACTAAAAATAATTATATTACTGTATTCCCAAACCCAATCTCTGCTTTCACTGTGGAATCCGAAACAGTTTCCATAATAAATCCTGTTGTTTCAACTTCAAATTTATCAATCGGAGGTGATTTTTGGAATTGGAATTTTGGTGACTCCTATACCGCTTCAGTATTTAGCCCGGCAGGACATACTTATGCCGATACTGGAACATACTTGATAACACTGATTACATCAACTCAATATAATTGTATCGACACCACCTTTAAAACGATTATTGTAGAGCCCGACTTTGCCTTTTATGTGCCCAATATGTTTTCACCTAATGGCGATGGAATAAATGATTCTTTCAATGGAAAAGGGATACTTATTGACGATTATGAAATGAAAATATTCGATCGTTGGGGGAATATGGTTTTTATTACAAAAGACATAAAAGAGCCTTGGGACGGCAAAACAAATTATGGAACAGGGGTTGCGCAAGAGGATGTATATGTTTATGTGATCATTCTTACTGATTTTAAAAGGAAACAGCACGATTATAGAGGAATTGTTACCTTGGTTAGATAGTAAACATCTTCCTCATCCCGGCAATAGCTTGGGGCGTTGGAGAGTTTCTTTTAAAGAAAAAAAATGAATCCCCTCCCGTGAAAAGGGCTAGTAAGGTGTGTAATGGAAATTTTAAAAGGTAAAACAGGTAGCAACCCTAACTCTCCCATCTGGAGAGGGTTAGGGAGGTGTGTATGTGTTTTGTTCTTAATTTACTTTCCTAATATAATAGTGTCGCAGGATTTTTCTAACCGGGGAACAGATTTTTGGGTGGGTTTTCAAGGGCATACTGATGGAGCAGTATCAAAATTCAAACTTTATATCACTTCCGATGTAAATACATCCGGTACAGTTTCCGTGCCTCTCCAAGGTTGGTCGCTACCTTTTACGGTTGTTGCCAATACGATTACTATTGTTCAGGTACCTTCGGCAACAGCTTATGTTGGATGTTCGGATTGTATGGAACAAAAGGGAATCCATGTTGTTTCAAATGATAAAGTTGCTGCCTATGCCCATATATATGCAAGTGCGCGATCTGATGCTACTTTGATGCTGCCCACTGAGACATTTGGGAAAGAATATTATGCCATGTGTTTTACTCAAGAAACCGGTGGGCAACGTTCAGAATTTATGGTTGTAGCTACTGAGGATAGTACAAAGGTTCAGATAACCCCAAAATCAAATACCACAGGAGGTAATTTAGCGAATGTCCCTTTTATTGTTACTTTGCAACAAGGGGAAGTCTATCAGGTACAATCAAATACTGATCTTACCGGAAGTAAAATTCTTGTTTATAGTAACGACAGCTCTCTCTGTAAAAAGGTAGCTGTATTTTCTGGCAGCACCTTTACTTCGCTCGGTTGCGGTGGCTCTGGCGACAATTTATTTGAACAGATGTATCCTGTTAATACCTGGGGTAAGAACTTTATTACATCACCTTTAAAAACACGCACAGGAGACATTTTTCGCGTAATGGCTGGTGCCAATGGGACTACTGTTTCTATAAACGGTGTGTTACATTCATTAAATCAAACTCAATTTTTCGACACTTTATTAACCGTACCGGCCTATTTTACAGCCGATAAACCGATTACACTTGCGGAATATGCAAGAACCAGTGCCTGTGATGGTGCAACAGGTGATCCTTTTATGATCCTACTCAGTCCGCTTGAACAGACTATCAATAATGTACTTTTATACTCATCTCCGGAACAAGACATTACAGGTGAGTATATTAATATAGTAATGAAAACGGCTGATGTAGGAACTTGTCTGCTGGATGGAGTAGCCGCCCCTTTTATTCCTGTTCCTTTTAAGCCGGATTATTCTTATTCACGAAACACCGTTACTGCTGGTACGCATACAATAGTTGCAGATAGCGGATTTAATGCTATTGCTTATGGTTTCGGATCTCCCGAATCTTATGGATACCTTGCAGGTACAAATATTAGAAACCTAGAGGATCAAAGTTTTACTGTGAACCCTCTACCTGCTTGTAATGGCAGTACCATTAATTTTACTGGCACTGCCACTTATGTGCCGAGTTCTTGGAACTGGGATTTTGGAGACTCAACCACTTCGGTACTACAAAATCCTACTCATATTTATGCGGATACGGGAACATATTTAGTTTTATTGGTAACAGCTTATCCGAATGGATGTGATGTACAGCTGGATTCCTCAACGTATTTATTACATATTTTCGGGAATGCTATTGCTGATTTTACCGCTCCTGCAGTCTGATTAGGAGATTCCATGCAACTTAGCGATATTTCAACAACAATCAATGGAGGAAACCTAAGTTATTGGCATTGGGATTTTGATGATGGCGACACGGCTGCTATGCAAAATACCTGGCATACTTATGTTACCTGTGATACATTCAATGTAAAACTAGTTGTAACATCAAACGATGGATGTAAAGACAGCACCACAAAAGCGGTTATTGTAAATTGCTTACCAATACCGAATTTTAATACTACACCTGTTTGCAAAAATCAAGCAATGGTATTTACAGATTCGAGCACAGGTACTATTTCTACATGGAAATGGGATTTTGGAGATAATAGTGCCATAAACACGAGTAGTAATCCTAGTTATACGTATGCAAATTCGGGAATTTATAATGTTTCGTTAACAGTAACAACAAGTGATGGATGTTCTGATTCCATTACAAAACCGGTACAAATTTATTACAACCCGGTAGCCGGTTTCAGTCATACCGATGTATGTTTAGGAGATACGATGTATTTTAATAATACCTCTACGGTTGATAATTCCAGTTCAATTGCATCCTATTTATGGGTGTTTGGAGATAATAGCGCAACAGGTAGCCTACAAAATCCGAATCATTATTACTCAGCACAGGGAACTTACTCTGTTACTTTGGTATCAACAACTATCGATGGATGTTCCAATGCATCCAACATTCAGGTAAATGCGTTTGATGCGCCCGGTTCAGCATTCTCTTTCAGTAATACCTGTTTATTAGATTCTGCGCTGTTTACAAATACAACAAGTAGTCCTACTATAGGCAACACCGCAAACTGGTCATGGGATTTCGGAGACGGAAGTATTATGAACACTTCAGCCTGGAATTTAAACCATTTATATTCAGCCCCCGGAAATTATCAGGTTACTTTAATAACATATTCTTCCAATCTTGCTTGTTCTGATACCTTGCAAGATTCCATTACTGTGTTTCCTATGCCTGTTGCTAATTTTGTTTTTAATAATATATGTTTAAATCAGGTAATGAATTTTAATGACTCCTCAAGTATTTTAAGCGGAAATATAGCAAGCTGGTTATGGGACTTTGGTGATGCAAGCGCATTAGTCATTACACAAAACCCTGGCCATACCTATACAAATCCCGGAACTTATATTGTTACTTTAATTGCAACATCCAATAATAATTGTAAGGATACAATTACAAAAAGTGTAGTGGTGCATCCATTGCCTGATGCAGAATTCAGTGCATTAAATGTTTGCGATGGTAGCAGTGCTCTGTTCAATGACCTGTCAACTATCCTTGCAACGGATACATTACAATCCTGGTTCTGGGATTTTGGTGATGGAAGTGCGATAAGCAACAATCAAAATAATTCTCATTTATATTCTGCTGTGGGTTCTTATACTATTGAGTTGTTGGTTATTTCAAATTTCGGTTGTTTGGATTCTATCAGTAAAGTAAGGGTTGTTAACCCTAATCCGGTTGTGAATTTTACGGCAAGTGATACCTTAGGGTGTGAGCCTTTATGTATTAATTATCAAAATTTATCCTTCATTTCTGTAGGTAATAATGTTACCTGGTTATGGAATTTGGGTGATGGAAGTCCAACAAATAATTCACAGGATCTATTTCATTGTTATACGAATGATTCCGTTTATTCAATAATATCTTATACTCCAGCTTTAACTGTTACCTCTGATAGTGGCTGCGTGAGTACTTTGTCTAAAAATAATTACATCAATGTATATCCTCAACCTGATGCGAATTTCACCGTTCAACCACAAACAACAACTATCATAGACCCCGTTGTTTCAATTTCAGACCTAACTATAGGAGGAAATTATTGGTATTGGAATTTTGGTGATGGTGACACTTCATCTGCTTTTAATCCGGGCACTCATACCTATCAGGATACTAGTACTTACACCATAACATTAATTACCTCCACTCAATATAATTGTATTGATACTGCATATCAGACCATTATTATTGAGCCGGACTTTATATTTTTTATTCCAAATACCTTTTCACCTAACGATGATGGTATAAACGACTTTTTCTCCGGTAAAGG
>JAIOQD010000567.1 GCA_021413595.1 Bacteroidota bacterium
AATATTTTGTTATTGCGATTGATGTTGACACGATAAATGGAAAGCAACTTGAAAATGAATTTGGTGCTGAAAATGTTCTATTTGAAATGATTGATATTTGTAATGAAAAATCAATCCAAGAGGTGTTTCAAAAAATTAAAAATAATTATACCCATTTAGATGTATTGGTTAATAACGCAGGCATCATTAAAGATAATCAAATTTGGAATATGCCCGTTGAAGATTTTGATTCTGTGTTAAGTGTAAATTTAAAAGGTACATGGCTTATGTGCAGAGAGGCAGCAAAACTTATGAAAGAACAAAATCAGGGCAGAATTATAAATATTGCTTCACGTGCATGGCTTGGCAATAGGGGGCAAAGCAACTATGCCGCCTCAAAGGCGGGTGTTATTAGTTTAACAAGAGTATTAGCCCTTGAACTAGGAAAATATAATGTGTATGTAAATGCTATTGCTCCCGGATTAATTGACACTCCGCTCACACAAAAATTGGACACGGCTGTTTTGAATAAACTTATTGAAGCTCAGCCAACAAAAAAAATGGGAGCACCTTCCGATGTAGCAAATGTTGTTGCTTTTTTAGCATCTGAAAACACTCAATTTATTACCGGGCAAACTATATATGTTGATGGAGGAAAAAGTATTGGAGCAGGGATTTAGGATAAAAACAAATAATAAGATTTTCTAATGAAACAGATAAAACTAAAAATTAACGGCAAAAGTTATAATCTCCTTGTTGATAACCATGAAATGTTATCGAATGTTATTCGTGAAAAAGCGGGATTAACAGGAACAAAGATTGGATGCGAACAAGGGAGTTGTGGGGCTTGCACTGTACTTGCAAATGGCAAGCCTGTGATGAGCTGCATAACTCCTGCCATGCGGTATGATAATTCTGAAATTACTACTATTGAAGCACTGTCAAAAAACGGTGAAATGCATTTGTTGCAGAAAAAATTTGTAGAGAAAGGAGCCATCCAATGTGGATTTTGTACACCGGGAATGGTGATGACAGCTCTCGATTACGTCAACAATAATCCGGAAACGTCCATCGGTGGAATTAAAGAGGCCTTATCCGGCAATCTTTGCAGGTGTACCGGATATTCAAAAATAATTGAAGCTGTTGCAGAATACGCAGATGAAAATATAAAACCGGAAAACAAAAAAACACAAACATGTTCAAATTCTGCCTCTGTAGGAACGCCCCGACCATACATTGAGGCTGAAAAGAAAGTAAACGGTTCAGCCCTTTATGCTGATGATATACCGGTGAGAAACGCATTGCATTGTAAATTTCTACGCAGCATACATCCTCATGCTAAAATTGAAACTATTGACACAACTGAAGCATTAAAGTTAGAAGGTGTTCATTATATTGCAATAGGAAAAGAGTTGCCAATAAAATTTGGTGTGCTTCCCATTTCACAGGATGAAACTGCTATTGCAATTGATAAAGTTCGTTATATTGGTGAAATTGTTGCTGCTGTTGCGGCAGATACTGAGGAGATTGCTGTTCAGGCTTGCAAACTTATCAAGGTAAAGTATTTGCCAATAAAAGAATTTTTAACAATTGATGAATCATTGAATGATGTTGGAGAAAATGAAAAAATTCATGCTTATGGAAAATTCAATAATAATATTCATAAAAAGGCGGAATTACGTTTTGGTGACCAGCAACAAGGATTAAAAGATGCCGACTTAAAAACAAAAATGTTTTTTGAGTTTGAAGGAATTAGTCATGGTTTTACCGAACCACATGCTGCAATAGCTTCCTGGGATGATAACGGATTAACGATTACTACCGCTACACAAGTTCCACATTATTTGCACCGTGCTTTAGCAAAAGTAATGGAAGTGCCACTAAACCGAGTTCGTGTAATTAAACCTTATGTTGGCGGAGGCTTTGGAGGAAAGAGCGATCCTTTTCCACACGAGGTTATTATCTCTCATCTTTCTAGAAAAACAGGAAGACCTGTGCGTGTCAGACTTTCACGTGAAGAAGTTTTTCTGACAAATCACGGCAGACATCCATCCAGAATGACTGTTGAAATGGGTATTTCAAGAGAAGGGATAATTAAAGTACTAGATGCAGATGTTGCAATTGATGGAGGAGCTTATGGAAGTTTTGGAGTTGTTACCTCCTACTACAATGGAGTTCTCCTTCAGGCTCCGTATAAATTAGATAATTTCGGCTTCCGGACTTATAGGGTATATACCAATAAACCACAATGCGGTGCAATGCGTGGGCATGGAGCAGTAAATTCAAGATTTGCTGTAGAATCATTAATAGACGATTTGGCAAAAAAAATAGAAATGGATCCTTGTGAATTAAGGATGAAAAATTTCCTTGATTCTAACACATTTACTGTTGGTGAATATCGAATTACTTCCAATGGAAGCAGAGAATCATTGGAAAAAGTAATGGAACAATCTGAATGGAAAAAACGAATCAACAAACTGGAACATGGGCGTGGGCTCGGAGTAGGTTGTGGCTTTTTTATCAGCGGAAGCGCATTGCCAATCATTTGGAACGAACTTCCTCAATCAGTGGTGCATTTGAAAGTAGATTTTGATGGTCGTGTTGTGATTACATCAGGAGCAAGTGATATAGGGCAAGGAAGCGACACTATGCTTGCAATAATTGTTGGTGAAGTTTTGGGTATTGATATGGACAACATTTTTGTTCTTGGAGCTGATACTCTATTAACACCTGTTGATCTTGGATCATATTCAAGTCGTGTAACGTTTATGGCAGGTAATGCTGCAAAAAATGCCGCAGAAAATCTTAAAAAAGAAATTATTGAAGCGATTTCAAAACGGAAAAATATTCCCGAAGAAGAAATAAATTTTGCAAATAATCGTGTTTTCAGTAATGATAAATCAATTGATCTGACATGGATAGAAGCAATTGATATTTTAACGGCATTTCGTGGTGCTGTTTCGGTTTCAGGTAAATACATTTCTCCAAAACTTGGAGGAGATTTTAAAGGTGCAGGAGCAGGATTAAGTCCTTCTTATAGTTTCGGTGCATGTATTGCAGAAGTGGATGTAAACACAGAAACAGGATATGTAAAAGTGTTAAATATTTGGGGGGCACATGATTGCGGAAAGGCCATTAACCCTTTAGCAGTTGAGGGGCAACTTCAAGGCTCGTGGCACATGGGTATGGGACAGGCTTTATCAGAGCAAATGAAATATTATAAAGGGTTACTGCTAAACAATAATTTTCTTGATTATAAAATTCCAACAACTCTTGATACCCCTGATATTCACACAAATATTATTGAAACAATTGATCCAGAAGGTCCATTTGGAGCGAAAGAATCCGGGGAAGGTGCTATTCATCCTATAATTCCTGCAATTGCAAATGCGATTTTCAAGGCTGTTGGAGTACGCATTACTAAACTTCCAATTAGTGCAGAAGATGTTTTAAAACAAATGAAAGAAATTAAAAAAACTCAGGAAAATTAAATGATAATGGAAAAACAATACCTAAGGCCGGCAACACTGAAAGAAGCGGTACAATTGGCGTTTGAAAACGAAAGCGATTTTCGTTTTCTGGCTGGGGGAACGGATGTACTCGTTAATAAATTTCAAGGAAACGATTCTGCCAATTGCCTTATTGACATTACGGGAATCGATGAATTACATACAGTGATTGTAAATAATAAACATTTAAATATTGGAACACTTATTTGTTTAGATGAATTAAAAAAATATCCTGAAATTAAAAAAGAATTTCCTGTATTGATCGATGCAGCAGAGGCTGTGGGCTCGCCTACAATCAGAAAAACAGCTACACTGGGAGGGAACTTGCTTTGTGAAAATCGCTGTTTGTTTTACAACCAAAGTGAATGGTGGAGAGAAGCCGTTGGGAACTGTTTGAAATGTGATGGTGATGTTTGTATAGCTACCGGAGGGAAGAAAAATTGCTTTTCTAAATTTGTTTCAGATACAGCTATTGCACTTATTAGTTTGGACGCATGTATTGAAGTTGTTGAAAAAAAAGGAGGGTATATAGTAAGGGTTGAAGATATCTATACAGGAAACGGAATAACCCCTCGAAAATTTGAAAAAACATCACTAATTAAATCAATTTCAATTCCATTGAATCAAGGCTTTAGATCTGTATTCAAAAAATTACGTCAAAGAGAAACACTTGAATTTAGTTCACTTACCAGTGCTGTTACAATTAATAAGAATGGAAAAATTAAAATTGTTTTAGGAGGTGTTGACCCCAAACCGGTTGTGGTGGAAGGAACAATTGCTGATGATAAACAGAGCCTTATTAAACAGGCGGTAAAAAAGGCAAGACTTGTTGATAATGATGTATATTCAAGGGAATATAGAAAGGAAATGATTGTTGTATATCTAAATCAAAGTTTTGAAGAATTATCATTATACTAATCCCTGTTCCGCTACAACTATTTAAATCCTAAGGGGCTATACCATTTAATTTATCGAGAAACGAGGGTAAACACTAACTAAATAACACTATCTAAAGAGTGGTCACTTTTACTAGACAACAAAGAACCTCAGTACCTCTTAAAAACTGGTTATACAATACAACTCGTTTTAATATGCGAATGAGCATGTGAGAGCGTTTACTTATTAAAGCCGAAAGTAACTATAACAAATTACTAAGAAAGATTGTTGGCGTTGAAAGGTTTATAAGTATATTTACAGTAGTGAACTATTGAATAGTTTATCAGTATATATAGTGTCATGAACAAACCGGCAAAATATAAACCTTTAAAAAAAACAAAAATTGATTTTGCAGAAAGCAAACTATCGAAGGATCCGCTTGCGCTAAAAGAGCAAATAAAAAAATTAAAAAAAGAGAATAAAAAGCTAAATACAGTTAAACAAACTGTCAATGAAAGTGAATCAAAATATCGCTCACTGTTTGAAATGTCTGATGATGCAATCCTTGTAATTGAGAACGAAAAATTTGTTGATTGCAACAGGGCTGTTGTTAAAATGTTAGGATATAAAAACAAAGCAGAAGTACTGAACACCCACCCTTCCGAATTATCGCCTCTCAAACAACCAGACGGCAGGTTATCATACGAAAAAGCGGAAGAAATGATGGGTTTAGCGTTAAAAAATGGTAGTCATCATTTTGAATGGATTCATACCAAAGCGAATGGCGAAAATTTCCCGGTAGAAGTTTGGCTTTGTTCAATGCAGCACAATAAAAAAACTTTGATCAATACCATTTGGAGGGATTTAACAGAAAAAAAGAAAGCCGAAAATCTTATTCTAAAAAACATTGCTGAGAAAGAAATTCTTCTTAAAGAAATTCACCACCGTGTAAAAAACAATTTACAAATAATTTCCAGTTTACTAAGCCTTCAAGCAGCAAATATTAATGAGGATAGATTAAAACAAATTTTAGAGCAAAGTAAATATCGGATTGAATCTATGGCAAAGATTCATGAAATGCTTTACAATACTCAAGACATGTCGGAAATTAATTTCGCTGATTATGTGCTTGAATTAGTTCATAGATTGATTTACTCAACCAAAGAAACTCACCAGAACATCAAACTAAAAGTTGATATTAAAAGTATATATTTTACTATAAATACTGCCATTCCCCTTGGTTTATTAATCAACGAGATAATTACGAATTCGTTAAAGCACGGAATCACAGAAAATAGTAAAGGTGAAATTAGTGTTAGCATTACTGAAAAGAATGATCAAAAACTGGAGATGCGTATTTCAGATAATGGTATTGGTTATGCTAGCAGTTTTGATGCGAAGAATTTTAATTCTTT
>JAIOQD010000613.1 GCA_021413595.1 Bacteroidota bacterium
TAATTCTTACTATAGTCAACTTCTTCAATACATCCAATACGCAATACGTTACGTTCTTCAATCAACTGAACAAACTGAACTGCCTTCATAAGAGAAGGAACTGTTCCGGTATCCAGCCATGCGGTGCCTCTATCGATAATACCAACCTTTAATTTCCCTTGTTGCAAATAATGTTTATTTACATCGGTGATTTCATATTCTCCGCGGGGGCCTGGTTCAAGTGCTTTCGCAATTTTTATTACACTGTTGTCGTAAAAATACAAACCCGGTACAGCATAATTGGATTTTGGCTGCTTTGGTTTTTCTTCAATAGAAATAGCGTGACCTTCTGTATCAAATTCAACCACACCGTAGCGTTCAGGGTCGGATACGTGATAAGCAAAAACAACACCGCCATCAGGGTTTTGATGCTGTTGAAGCAATCGGCCCAAACCTGCTCCATAAAAAATATTATCCCCAAGTATCAACGCTACTTTATCTTTTCCAATAAATTTTTCGCCAATAACAAAAGCTTGTGCAAGTCCATTTGGAATTGCTTGTACTTCATAAGAAAATTTGCAGCCAAGACTTTTTCCATCGCCTAACAATCTTTCAAAATGTGGCAGATCATGTGGAGTAGAAATAATTAATATCTCTGAAATGCCTGCCATCATTAATACCGAAAGCGGATAATAGATCATCGGCTTATCATAAATTGGCATTAATTGTTTACTAACTGCAAGTGTTAATGGATGTAAACGTGTACCTGAGCCTCCGGCTAAAATTATTCCTTTCATATTAAACAAATATTAATGTTGGTTTATTCTGTGCCGAAATTAACAATAAGAAACAGAGGGAACAAAAGATATTTAACAGGATTATCAGTAATGCCAATAACAGGAAGTTTTTTTGATAAATTGCCCTTTCTTTCATATAAAAAACTTTACCATCTCCGTTTTTATTATTTATTTCCAAATCTTCAGTCCTGTTTTGGAAAAATACTGTACCTTTTTCTTGTTTTTATCTATGAATGAAACGAGATCGAATTAATTTGTATCTATTATGAAGTTTGAAACAATTTTATCTTTTACTCTTATACTAATCTCTTTAGGCTCATGGGCACAAGAACCGGGTGTTAGTTATAATGATGGCCATGGGGGAAAAGTTTATCTTCCTTTGGGTGATCGATCTTTTGCAGATGAAGTAGTACGATTTACAAAAGGAGATCCTGCTGCTGTTGAGTTTTCCTCAAATCCCTCTTTTAGTATAGGAATACCTGATTTTGATGGAACCGATAAAGGATTTGTTTCGCTTGGATGCGGAGGCGAGCTCATCCTAAAATTTAATGATAATGCTTTAATAAATATTGAAGGTCCTGATCTATTTGTTTTTGAAATGGGAAAATACATAGAGTCCACAACCCTTGCTATTTCTAAAGATGGGGTGAATTGGATCTCAATTGGTGAAATAAAAGGTGCAAAAGCAGAGATTGACATCGGGGAATTTACAAAGCTTGGTGATGTTTTTAACTACGTGCGCCTTATTGATCTAAAAACAACTTGTAAAGGAGATTGGCCCGGAGCTGATATTGATGCTGTGGCTGCAATAGGTTCAGCCGAAAGGATTTCTTTAACTGGTAATGTTTTGTTTAACATTAATGAGTCCGTTTTAAAACCGGAAGCAAAAAAAGCATTGGAGATTCTTGCACAGGAAATTAAAAAAAATTCTATTGTCGAAATAATTGTGGAGGGCTATACCGACAGCATTGGAACAACGGAGTTCAACAATACACTATCCATGACAAGGGCAAAGGCTGTGAGCGACTTTTTGAAACAAAAATTATCGACTAAAACTTATAAAATAGAGGCTTATGGCTATGGTGAAAGCAATCCTTTATTTCCGAATGATACAAAAGAAGGACAAGAAAAAAACAGGAGAGTGGAAATAATTTTATTGCCTGGAAAAAAATAGATTTTTTTAAGGGTTTCTTTAAATTTCTTTAAACTATTTATCTCTAAGCTTACCCATGTTCTCGACAAGCTTCGAAATGACCTGCTTACTGTCGTTTCG
>JAIOQD010000614.1 GCA_021413595.1 Bacteroidota bacterium
TACTTTTTATTTCACAATTAAGAAACAGTAGTTTGATTTTTTTTAGAAAAAAATTAAACTACTATACTTTTTTTAAGAGCCATAGGTTCATTTTATTTTGTAAGCAGAGACTTTAGTCCGTCCTACGTGAGCGGCAAACTTAAACCAAGAGCCATTGGTTTTCATTAACTAATTAACCTATATAAAGTCTATTTCTTATGATAGAAAATATTAAAATATTGGTAATTGAGGATAACGCTGGCGATGCCCGTTTGATAAATATTTATTTAAAGGAATTTTATGGTGATAAATTTATTTTTTCATCTGTTGATTATTTATCAAAAGGCTTAGAATTATTAGAAAAGGAAACTTTTGATATTATTATTCTGGATCTTACTTTACCGGATAGCAGCGGTTTGGATACCTTTAAAAAGATTTATGAACACTCCTCCAAAACTCCAATTATTGTTCTTACCGGACTGGAGGATGAATCGATTGGTATAAACGCCATGAAACTGGGTGCTCAGGATTTTTTGGAGAAAGGACTTATTAGTGGAAAAGAATTGAGTCGATCTATTAATTACAGTATTCAACGATTTAAACTTTTAAAAGACCTATCTGAGAATACAAAAAAGTTAGAAGCTAGGACAAAGGACTTGTTGATGGAGCAAATAAAACTCTCTGAAGCGCAACAACTTGCTCACATTGGAAATTGGGAATGGGATATTGAAAAAAAATGCATTATCTGGTCGGATGAACTTTATCGTATTTATGGTCTTAGTCCTCATAATCCAAACATAACAATAGAAAAATTTCATGAAATGGTTCACCCGGATGATTGGTGGCATTTAAAGAGGATTGTAGTTGAAACAAAAAATACGCACGAATCTGGTGACTTTTATTATCGTATTGTTAATCCCGATTCTACAGTAAAAACAATACATACACGATTTAAAGTAATTTCGGATATAACCGGTAATGCCATAAAGATGGCAGGAACATCGCAAGATGTAACTGAAAATGTTCAAAAAGAAGAATTAATGAAGTTGGTGCTAGCCGCCACCCAATCGTATAATTCCGTTGTAATAATTGACAAAAATCTTAAAATTGAATGGGTGAATGAAGGTTTTACAAGACTTACTAATTATACATTAAAGGATTTGAATGGCAAGTCAATAAGTATTTTAAGAGGAAGTAGCGGACGACAGATCACGCAGCAAAAAAATATATTCGAAACGATCTTAATAGAGAAAAAACCTGTCACATTCGAAAATGTAAATTATACAAAAAATGGAAAGGAGTATTGGGTTATAACAACTGCAACTCCTATACTTGGAAAAGCCGGTCAGATAGAACGGATTATTGCCATTGAAACTGACATTTCATTTAGAAAACAAATAGAAGAAGAATTGGTCGAAGCAAATCGCATCGCTGAACAGTCCTTAAACAAGGTAAATAGAACTCTTGAAGAATTAACAATTGCAAAAAAGGAACTTGAAGAGTCGATGAAGGTGAAGTCTCAATTTATGGCAAACATGAGTCATGAAATCCGCACTCCTATGAATGCGGTAATTGGATTTACTGATCTTCTTTTAAAAACGTCTCTCACAACTGAACAAAAGCAGTACATCGATGCTGTGAAAACTTCCGGTAAAAATTTACTTGTTATCATTAATGATATTCTTGACTTTTCAAAAATTGAATCAGGAAAATTGGAATTTGAAAAAATTAATTTTCGTCTTTCCCAATTAATTTCTACAGTAATAGAATTAATGTTGCCTAGATCTGTTGAGAAAAATATTCGTTTATCTACAAAGATCGACCCTAATATATCAGATCATTTAATTGGTGACCCTACACGTTTAAATCAGATTTTATTAAATCTTGTCGGTAATGGAATAAAGTTTACAAATCAAGGGGAAGTTAAAATTATTGCTGAATTGCAATCTGATGTTAATGGAATTGAGGAATTAAAATTTTCTGTTATTGATACCGGAATTGGAATTCCAGAGGATAAGCTGAAGACTTTATTTAAAGCATTTACACAAGTCAGCAATGAAACGACCCGGAAATATGGTGGTACAGGATTAGGTCTTGTTATCGCAAAGCAACTTGTTGAATTACAAGGAGGAACAATTTCTGTTCAAAGTAAGGTGGGAGAAGGTTCAACATTTAATTTTTATTTGAAATTCAAAAAGGGCAATGCGCTCGAATCCTCCGATAAAGGTGGAAATGAAAATTTTGAGATAAAAGAATTAGTAGGATTAAAAGTTTTGTTGGTTGAAGACAATTTACTGAATCAAATACTCGCAAAAAAAGTGCTGACCGATTGGAAAATGAAAGTAGATACTGCCGAAAATGGCTTAATTGCAATTGATAAATTGCAAAAAAATGATTTCGATATAATATTAATGGATATTCAAATGCCCGAAATGGATGGTTACGATGCAACGCACTTTATCAGAGAGAAATTACATTCTCCAAAAAGCGACATCCCAATTATAGCCATGACTGCTCACGCACTCACAGGGGAAGCTGAAAGGTGTATCAATGCAGGAATGGACGATTATATTTCTAAACCTTTTGATTCAAAGGTATTATACTATAAAATAGTTTCGGTAGTTAATAATAAGCTTGTAAAATTAAATTTAATATAAATAAATACAATTAAGATGGAAACAATAACTCATAAACACATTGATTTAACTTACTTAAAACAACTTTCAAATGGGAGCAACGAGTTTATCAATGAAATGATCACCGTTTTTTTGGATCAAACTCCTTTAGAAATTAATAATCTGGAAAAATATTTAGAAGCGAAAGATTGGAAATCGCTTAGGGCAATTGCCCATAAAATGAAACCATCATTTTCGTTTATGGGTATGAAAGAGTTGGATGTACTTATAAAATTGATTGAAGAATATGCTGCCAATGAAACAAACCTTGAATTATTACCGGGTATGATCACCAAACTAAAAGATAGCTGTAATGATGCTATAATAGAGCTGGAAATAGAGCGGAAATCTTTTTTAAAATAAAATTTAGTCTAAAAATGAACAAAGAACAACTTAGAATTTGCTGTGTTTAACGAAAATATTACAAATATGCTTTGTTCCACATGTATCATTACATAGAATTAAATTTTATAAAACATGAAAACATTAGCAACTCTTTCTAATTCTCTAAGAGAAGATAGAAAAATGTATCAGCCAACTCTGGTACAGCCCGAAAAGCAACTTCGTGTTAGTTATACAAAAAGTGATGCTATTACAAAGCCCAAATCGGGGAATCGTGATG
>JAIOQD010000615.1 GCA_021413595.1 Bacteroidota bacterium
GTCATTTTTTCCCAACGGCCGGCTCCTACCCTGTAACATTAGCAATCACAACTTTTGGTGGATGTGCGGGCGACAATTCAGACACAGCATTAATTGTAACGGCACACCCCGACCCAATTGCAGCTTTCTCAGTTAATGCTACCAGTTTTGACCTTCCGTATGAAGCAACGATCTGTACAAATCAATCAGTAGGAGCAAGTACGTACATTTGGGATTTTGGAAATGGTACTACATCTACACTCGTGGATCCTCAACATTTATATACCTTAGTAGGAACGTTCCCTATTCAACTAATTGCTATAACTCAATTTGGATGTCCGGATACCACTTATAATACGATCACCACAAAATCTGATGTGGTTTTCCCTAATGCTTTTACGCCTAACGCTGATGTAGCTTCAGGGGGTACTTATACGTTGTTTAGTACTAATAATGATGTATTTTTCCCCTATACTGCAGGAGTTATTGATTTCAATTTTGAAATTTTTAATCGCTGGGGTGAACAGGTTTTCGAATCGCTGGATATCAATAAAGGCTGGGATGGCTATTATAAAGGGAATCTATCCGAACAGGGTGTTTACGTTTGGAAAGCTTATATTAAAACGAATGACGGAAAAGAATATTTCAAAAGTGGAGATGTTACGCTGCTAAGATAAAGATCAATTTTACAATTTTAAGTAGGCTTTTCTCCAATTTAAGAGAAGGCATGAAGAGTAAGAAATTGTAAAATTCTAAAATTGCCACATTGTAAAATTCTTTTATTCAAACCTCAGCGCATCAATAGGATCAAGTTTTGACGCTTTTACAGCAGGATATAATCCGGCAAATAATCCAACAAACATACACAGCACCACTCCGCTGATTATCCATACCCATGGAATCACAAACCCCACGCCTAACTGGTAAGAAATAAGATTACCGATCAGCATTCCAAGAATAATTCCCAACAACCCACCTATCTGACAAATTACTATTGCTTCTACCAAAAACTGGCCGCGGATAGCTGTTTTTGTTGCTCCTACTGCCTTCCTAATACCTATCTCTCTGGTTCGTTCTGTTACCGAAACAAGCATTATATTCATCAAACCTATAGCAGCACCCAACAGTGTAATAATTCCTATGATCGTTGCTCCTGTAGTTGCTTTTCCGATCAAACCTATTAACATATTTGCAAGATTATCGCTTTTTGTTATTTCAAAATTATTATCCTCACCAATTCTCACTTTTCTAACCACCCTAAAAGTGCCAATAGCTTCATTAATAGCAGCATCCATCTGCATCGAACTAGTGGTAAGAACATTTATGGTATAGGTCATATTTGGCATCGAAAAATACTGACGAACATTGTTTAACGTCAATATCCCTACTTTATCACCACCAAAACCTGCACTATTTCCTTTTGATTTTAAAACACCTATCACTTTGTATTTACCACTTCCTATTGTTACCACTTTATCAATGGGCTCTTCTTTCTTATTAAATAAGGCTTCAACCACCTCTTTACCTAATATTACCACATGACTGCCGTAAAGCACCTCTTGTGCTGAAAAATTTCGCCCACGCTCCAAGTCATAACCCGAAGTAGCCATATAATTTTCGTCCCCGCCAAATACACGAATATTTGGGTTCGTTTTTTTTGATGCATATTTCATTGTTCCTGCACCGGCTGCCATAGTTGAAACCGAAGGCTTCGCAGGAAATGAGTATTCTTTACTAAAACGTACCGCTTCATCATACGTTATGTTTTTGAATCTTTTCGGCTTTTTACCGTTTTGACCGATACGTAATTTCATTTCACGATTACGGATAGTAAACGTATTTGCACCCATATTGGTAAAATTGCTATTAATAGACGATTTAATGGCATCAATTGCTGTTAAAATTCCAACCAAAGCCATAATTCCGATAGAGATAATTAAGACTGTAAGTGTGGTTCGCAA
>JAIOQD010000616.1 GCA_021413595.1 Bacteroidota bacterium
ATATTAAAAATCTTAAAGCCTGCTGAAGCGCTATCCTGCTTTTTTTGAGGTACATAAGGTTTTACTGCGTAAGGATGAGTAATATCAAATGGTGTACTCTTATCTATTACTTTTATATAAAAGTTCGCAGCGTTCGTATAATCACCATTCTTAAATGCAGCATCAGCATACTTCAGCCATTCCCTTTTGGTTTGAGCAAAAGCGGCAGTAGAAAATGCAAATAAAATTAGTAATGCGGCAATACGTTTCATACAAAACAATTTAGCAATTAAAAATCACCTCTCTCTTAATCTCTCTCCACAGGAGTGAGGCTGTGTAATTTTTGCTCAATCCGCTCCTCTATAAAAAAGCGAAGTAAGCAGTGTTTATAATCTCGGGCAATTTGCCAAAGGGTTCGGTTTACTCTTGCGGGTAATGTAAGTTAATGATATTTCAAAACCACCACGGGAACCCGATGCTGTTTTTAATGATGATGTGTTGATATCATAACTGATACGAGCAATGTATTTACCTTTTTTTATTCCGGCCTCAATTATGGCTGCATCTTTATTACGATAGGTTGGGCCGAATATTAAATACGTATCAGCATCTTTCAAAAAGTAATGCAGTAAAAGTGATGCTGTAAATGACTGATTGTTGTTTTGTTTCATATAAACAAACTTTGGCAACAACTGTAACTTTTCGTTCATGTTTATTTTTGTTCCTCCATGAAAATAAGTTCTAAGTGGCAGTTTATTGGTTCCTCCTAAAAAGGCTTCTGTTGGCTCAGTTAGGTGAAATACTGAAAACCCAATGAAAGGATTTAAACGGGAACTTTCTTTCGCATAATAATAAAGAAAACCTGCATTAATATCGGGTATCAAAAAACTTGAATTACTGAATGATTCACCACTTGCAAGACCGGCATCAAAACTACCGCCATTTGCACCAATGTATTGGTTACCAAAAGTTAATGAAGCAACATCAACACTTTTCTGAAGAATACCACCCTGTGCTCCTAAAGCTAAATGATGATTGTTCTCTTTATCAAATACTACATCATACCCAACTGATAATAAAGCACTAGAAACATTGTATATACCACCTCCTGCACGATAATTCATAACCTGTAAACCAAGTCCAAATTTTTTAACCGGCATATCAAAAGAAATACCTGTTGTTGTAAATGGTTTGCTTGCAACAGCTGCCCATTGTGTTCGGTAATGTGCATGAACACGATATTGGCCATCAAACATTCCTGTCATGGCCGGATTTAAAAATAAAGGTGGGGCATCATATTGTGAAAGCTGAAAATCCTGCCCAATCAAAAGAGAAGGTAAAAATAAAAGGCCTAGCCCTAACTCTCTCCGAAGGAGTGGGAGCAAGTTTTTGCGGATTATTTTCGTTATCTTTTTCATTTTCTTTTTCTTTTTTTATTCAAGCCTGTTCTCTAAACGGAATCGGTGGTATTTTCTTACCTCAGCAAAGTTATATCACCTGATACTTTGTATTCAAAATCGTCTTCTGTAATACCAACAACAGAGTACACATAAACACCTATTGCCTGGTCAATACCTTTAAATTTGCCATCCCAACCGATGGATTGTTTAGTAGTTTCAAATACTAATTCCCCCCAGTTATTATAAATTCTAAATTCTAAAGTTTTAAATGGTCCACCCAATAAATAGAATACATCATTTTGTCCATCACCATTTGGCGAAAAACCACTTGGTCCTGTTGGGTTGGTAGAAACAATTTCTGTTTTGCAGATAGTATCATTAC
>JAIOQD010000574.1 GCA_021413595.1 Bacteroidota bacterium
CACCAAGGCTTGGCCTCGGAACAGGTTTAACTTATTCACAACAAGACCTGCAAGAAACTTATTCCTGCGCGTTCTGCAATACTAGTCCAATTGAGCCTAAAAGACTAAATTTAAGATTTTTAGAAATTCCTGTTTTTTTGCAATACAATTTTTTGAACAGTAAAATAAAACTGCACGCACAAGCTGGTTTTGTTGGGAGTTATTTAATCAGTCAGCCTGATTTATTTTATATTTCTTTCAACAAAATGCTTTTAAAAGGACATATTGGAACTGGAGCCAATATCAACATTGGAAAGAAATTTAATTTCCAATTAACCCCAACCTACAGTCATTCATTTAATTCCTTATCTAAAGAGACTAATTTTAAAATAAATTCTTTTGGAATAATAGCTGGGCTTACTTATAGAATGAAAAAATAGGAACATCCTTGCATCGTCAAATATGTATAGCGGATATGATCTTCGCTCATTTATTCGTAAATTTTTTATGAACAGTAATCACAAACAAATAATTCTATTTGACGGGGTATGCAATTTGTGCAATGGATTGGTGCAATTTATCGTTAAAAGAGATACAAAAGCCAAATTCAAATTCGCCTCTTTACAATCGCGAACCGGACAATCTTTACTGCTTAAATTTGGCTTACCCACAGATGATCTTGATTCTTTCATTTATATAAAGGACGGCAACTGTTTTACTAAATCTACAGCTGGCCTTAATGTTTTGAAAGATTTGGGTGGGCTATGGTGGCTTTTTTATGCTTTCATCCTCATTCCAAAATTTATACGCGACTTTGTTTATAGTGTTATTGCAAAAAAACGTTATAAATTTTTCGGTAAACGTGATTCCTGTATTATGCCAACTCCGGAAATTAAACAACGATTTTTAGAGTAATTTGCATAACAACTGATTGAATATTAGTTAGTTGAATGTTTTGTAAAGTCGTATTAAAATAAAAAATAATATCCTGTTTATGATTCCCACTTTAAGAGGATTGGTATTCGTTATCAATTGAGTTTAATTATTTTTATAATCAATTTTTACCAATATTATGCCCCTTTCATAGCAATGGTAATATCTTTAAATTTAAAATAGTATATTTGCGGGAATTTTAACCAAAAAAATTCATATAACTGTGTTGTTTTTTCTGCAAAATACCGGCTTCAAATTCCAAAATTTTATCTTATGCAATTAGATTCAAATAAATTTGTAGGTGAAGGCCTTACTTATGATGATGTATTATTAGTACCAGCCTATTCAGAAATACTTCCACGTGAAGTAGAAACTACATCCTATTTTACTAAAAAAATTAAACTGAATACCCCACTGGTTTCCGCAGCAATGGATACCGTTACTGAATATCAGCTGGCTATTGCTATTGCTCAGGAAGGCGGTATTGGTGTATTGCATAAAAACATGAGTATTCAGGAGCAGGCCGATCAGGTGCGCAAAGTAAAACGCTCCGAAAGCGGAATGATACTTGACCCCGTTACATTGCTCGAAAATGCTAATGTAACAGATGCTTTAAATCTGATGAAAGAATTTAAGATCGGTGGTATTCCGGTGGTAAATTCTAAAAATCAATTAATTGGCATCGTTACAAATAGGGATTTGCGTTTCGAGAAAAATCACAAACGTCCAATAAATGAAGTAATGACCAGTAAAGACCTTGTTATTGCTAAAGAAGGTACCGATTTTAAAAAAGCAGAACAGATCCTCCAACATCATAAAATAGAGAAGTTGCCGGTAGTTGATAAAACCGGCAAATTGATTGGTTTAATTACCTATCGCGATATTATAAAAGTAAAAGTGCGCCCTAATTCAAATAAAGATAGTTTAGGACGTTTGCGCGTTGCAGCAGCAGTGGGTGTTACATCTGATATTTTGGATCGTATAGATGCATTGGTAAAAGCAAATGTTGATGCCATAGTGATTGACACAGCACATGGCCATTCCAAAGGTGTACTTGAAGCTCTTAAAAAAGTAAAAAAAGCGTATCCCAATCTGCAAGTAGTGGTTGGTAATATTGCAACCGCTGAAGCTGCATTGGCATTGGTTAAAGCTGGTGCCGATGCTGTAAAGGTTGGTATTGGTCCGGGGTCTATTTGTACAACTCGTGTTATAGCCGGTGTAGGTGTTCCTCAATTAACTGCTATAATGGATGTTGCCAAAGCTTTAAAGGGCAAAGGTGTTCCGATCATCGCAGATGGTGGAATTCGTTTTACCGGAGATATTGTAAAAGCATTGGCCGCTGGTGCTGGTTCTGTTATGATGGGTTCAATGCTTGCCGGAGTAGAAGAATCTCCCGGAGATACCATTATTTTTGAAGGTCGTAAATTTAAAGCATATCGTGGAATGGGATCTATTGAAGCCATGCAAAAAGGATCAAAAGACAGATATTTTCAAGATGCAGAAGATGATATTAAAAAGTTAGTACCCGAAGGTATTTCAGGTCGTGTGGCTGTTAAAGGCAGCCTTTCGGAAGTAATTTATCAGTTTGTGGGAGGTTTACGTGCCGGAATGGGATATTGTGGTGCAAAAAATATTGCGACTTTGCAAAATGCAAAATTCATCCGAATCAGCAGTGCGGGTATCCGCGAAAGCCATCCTCATGGAGTTACTATTACACAGGAAGCTCCTAATTATAGCAGATAATACCAGTTTAAAGTTTGAAAATTATAAAGTTTAAAATTTTATGAAGGTTAGGAAATTTTCAACTTTCGACTTTGCAACTTTCAAACTTTAAACTACATTCCCCCTTAACAAATTTTAACAAAACAGCCCCTCACTATTCGGGGCTGTTTTCTTTTGATTCCTGTTAATAATAGCTACATTTGTTACCCAAATTAAAAAAAACATTCATTATGAATAAACGAGTTTTATCAAAAACATTATTGCTACCGGTTGCATTATTTGCTTTTACCAATATTTGTGCTCAAAAAAATAGCGATGCTGTACTTATGACAATAGGTTCAACCAAGGTTACGGTTGCAGAGTTTGGTAATGTTTACCACAAAAACAATACGAAAGAAGTTGCTAATGATAACAAATCCTTAAATGATTATGTTGATCTGTTTGTGAACTTTAAATTAAAAGTTAAAGAAGCGGAAGAAATGCGTTTGGATACCGCAAAAGCTTTTAGAGATGAACTTGCCGGTTACCGTAAACAACTTGCTCAACCCTATTTAACTGATAAAGATGTAAATGAAAAATTATTAAAAGAAACATATAGCCGTTTACAGGAAGATGTTCGTGCATCTCATATTTTAGTAAAAGTTGCTGAAACTGCCTTCCCTAAAGATACTTTGGAAGCATATACTAAGATAATGAGTATTCGTGCCAGAATTTTAAAAGGAGAAGATTTTAATAAAGTAGCCTCTGAAAAAGGTATTTCAGATGATCCTTCATCTAAAGAAAATGGTGGTGATCTGGGTTATTTCACTGCTTTACAAATGGTTTATCCTTTTGAAACTGCTGCTTTTACTACCAAAGTGGGCGATATTTCTATGCCGGTGCGTACACGTTTTGGTTATCATATCATTAAAGTTGTTGACAAAAGAAAAGCACAAGGTGAAGTTTTAGTTAGCCATATTATGGTGAAAACAGCACCTAATATGACAAAAGAAGACTCTTTGAATACCTATTCCAAAATCACTGAAATTTATAACAAGCTAAAAGCAGGTTCTAAATTTGATGAATTGGCTACTCAGTTTTCCGATGATAAACAATCATCTAAAAAAGGCGGAGAATTGCCTTGGTTCACCACTAATAAAATGCCTTATGAATTTGAAACAGCCGCTTTCGCTTTGAAGAATAAAACTGATTTTTCTGCCCCAGTTAAAACAAAATACGGATGGCATATTATCAAATTGATTGATAAGCGTAGTTTAGCTTCATTCGACAATATGAAAAATGAATTGAAAGATAAAATAACTAAAGATTCCCGTTCTCAAGCCGGACGTGCATCCTTAATTGCAAAAGTGAAATCAGAATACAAATTTAAAGAAAACCTTTCTGCACGGGATGAATTTTATGCTCTTGTAGATTCAACGTTATTTGAAGGACGCTGGAATACATCTAAAGCCGCAGCATTGAAAAAAACAATGTTTAATTTTAATGATAAAGTATTTACACAAGCTAATTTCACTAATTACATTGTAAATCACCAAAGTAAACTTGGTAAAATGGATCCAAAGATGCTAATCAATAAAATATATGTTCAATTTTTTGATGAAATGGCTGTTGCTTATGAAGAATCACGTTTAGATAAAAAATATCCTGAATTTAAAGCCTTAATGGATGAGTACCATGATGGTATTTTATTGTTTGAACTTACAGATCAAAAAGTATGGTCAAAAGCAGTAAAAGATACTGTTGGTTCTAAAGATTTTTACGAAAAAAATAAAGCGAACTACATGTGGGATGAACGTGCAGATGCT
>JAIOQD010000575.1 GCA_021413595.1 Bacteroidota bacterium
TGAAATCCTTTATATGAACTGGTTGAATAGGAATAAATTTGTAGTGAAGGAGGTGCAGAAGTACTTATATTTGTTATAACTCCACTAAATGCGCCTCCAATTTTTTTATATAATAATGTAGATGAAAATTCTGCTCCAAATGAAATATGCTTTTGTAAATAAATATTAAACCCTGCAATAGCACCTATACCTGACGCAAATCCTCCTTCAGCAGTTGCTCTATCTTCAAATCCACCAGTATATTTATTACTTGGTAAATCTCTTGATTCAAGTGTATTGCTGTATTCCATTTTACTATACTGTAAATAAGATGCGGTCATCCCACAATATGATTCCATAAACTTTTTCTTCATAAAATTCCATTGAATGCCTGGAATATATCTGTAAATTTTTTGATCAATACTTTGATTGATAGTTGAATGGCTGATGGGATTGCTTGAAGTAAGATCGGCATTGTTATCGTAATAGTTGGTTAAGGTAATATTTGTTGTTCCAAATTCAAAACGAAGCAAAATATCGTTTCTGATAAAATACTTCGGAATAACGCTCAATGAAAGAGAGTTATTTTTTATACTACCGAAGTTATTAAAATTGCCTTTTGCATATCCCCAACTATTCCATTCCTGCTCTCCAACCTGTGCATCAAAGCTATTTATTGCCACAGAGCAGCCCCATTTATGTTTTGGCTCAGGGTTGTCAAGTTGAGCATGCACAGTATGTGTTAGTATAAAAAATAATAATAAGATAAATGTTTTCGTTTTCATGTAATTAGTTTTAATTGATTTTATAGGTAAGCACAATGTACCATTAAAATATATTTTCAAATTTTATATACAAAAATCAATGCAAAGCATATTTATTCGATAACAAGCAATTTTTCAAAATAAATCTGCAATAATATTCCATTATTTTGAATTTACAAATAAAATTTATGAACATTTCTGATGTTTTGAATATCCAAAATGCCATAAAATATTGGTACCTCCTATTTTATTGGTATATGTTTTAGTCTAAAAAATTTCGCTATCAGTTCGAGTTCAATGTCATTTAGTTCGAGCTAAAGCGATAACAAAAGAAGACATGGTTGGATTAAACATATTAAGTAATGATATTTGTTAATCAAATTATCACATTTTTAAATTACCAAATTAATGGCTAACTTCGCTTTACAATGGATTTTAAAATAACTTCCGATTTTCAACCTACAGGCGATCAACCATCTGCTATAAAGCAATTAGTAAATGGTGTTCAAAACAATTTACCTGCACAAACCCTATTAGGCGTTACAGGTTCCGGAAAAACATTTACCATTGCCAATGTAATTGAGCAAACACAAAAGCCTACTTTAATATTAAGTCATAACAAAACATTAGCAGCTCAATTGTATGGAGAATTCAAACAATTTTTTCCGAAAAATGCTGTAGAATATTTTGTAAGTTATTATGATTATTACCAGCCGGAAGCTTTTATTCCTAGCTCAAACACCTATATCGAAAAGGATTTATCCATCAATGATGAAATTGAAAAATTACGATTAAGCACCACCTCTGCCCTACTTTCTGGCAGAAGAGATGTGATTGTGGTTTCATCTGTTTCCTGCATTTATGGTATTGGAAATCCGATTGAATTTAAAAGTAATGTCATCCAAATTAAAAAAGGTGAAATAATTAGTCGTAATAAATTTTTGCATCAATTAGTTGGTAGCCTTTATTCACGTACCACAGGAGATTTTTTGCGTGGTAATTTCCGCGTAAAGGGTGATACTGTTGACATCAATCTTGCTTATGCAGATTATTCCCTGAGGGTTGCTTTCTGGGATGACGAAATTGAAGACATTGAATTTTTTGAAACCTTAAGCGGAAAAAGCATTGAAAAATTGGATAATGTTACTATTTATCCAGCAAATATTTTTGTTACCAGTCCTGATTCCATGAAAAGCGCCATATATCAAATTCAAGAAGATATGGTAAAACAAGTGGATTATTTTAAAGAAATTGGCAAACATCTTGAAGCAAAACGCCTTGAAGATAGAGTTACTTATGACCTAGAAATGATGCGAGAACTAGGTTATTGCTCTGGTATTGAAAATTATTCGCGCTATTTTGATAATCGGTTAGCAGGTTCAAGACCTTTTTGTTTATTGGACTACCCCTGCAGAATATGAGTTACAACGTTCAGAAGGCATTATTGCTGAACAAGTTATTCGTCCTACAGGTCTTTTAGACCCCATTATTGAAGTAAGACCAAGTGTAAATCAAATTGATGATTTGCTGGAAGAAATTGACAAAGTAGCCAAACGAGATGAACGAATTTTGGTTACCACACTTACCAAACGTATGTCGGAAGAATTACAAAAATACATGCTAAACATCGGTATCCGCTGTCGTTATATCCATTCGGATGTAGAAACACTTGAACGTGTTCAGATTATGCAAGATTTACGTCTTGGTGTTTTTGATGTATTGATAGGAATTAATCTTTTACGTGAAGGTTTGGATTTACCAGAGGTTTCTCTTGTTGCCATTCTTGATGCGGATAAGGAAGGATTCCTCCGCTCTGACCGTGCTTTAACACAAACAGCAGGCCGTGCTGCCCGTAATTTAAACGGAAGAGTAATTATGTATGCTGATAAAATTACCGGCTCTATGCAACGCACCATTGATGAGACAGAGCGCAGACGACAAAAACAAATTGCATACAATCTTGCTCATGGTATGGTTCCAACAGCATTAAATAAATCAAAGGAATCAATTATGGGACAAACAACGGTGGTGGTTGATTCAAAAGGTAAACTGGCACGTGCTTATGTTGAAAATGAAACAATTAATTATGCTGCCGATCCTGTTGTGCAATTTATGACCAAAGAAGAGTTGCAAAAAGCCATTACCCGCACTCGAAAAGCCATGGATGTTGCAGCCAAAGCATTTGATTTTGCTGAGGCAGCGCGCTTACGCGATGAAATGTTTGCTCTTGAAAAATTATTTAACAGCAAATAGTTTTGTTGATAGGGTCGTATTAAAATCTATTGGTTAGAGCCAGTTTAAATTTTATTCAAAATTAATTCTATCAGTACATTTAATTAATTTCTTAAATAATCTTTAAATTGTGAATAAAAACCATATTTATTTACAATGTTCCTCTCTGACCTGTTCTTCTCTGAAGAAAGAATTCGCTTTTTCTCCAAGAGAGATTTTGTTCTTGATTTTAGCAATTTTTCGATAATAACAAGATCCCTTCTACTACGAAGAACAGGTCACAAAAAGTTCGGGATGACACAACCGGAAGTTGTTTCAACAGAAACTAAGCAATGAATAAAGTATTCAATAAAAAATATGTAATTAAATTTTAAACAGGCTCTTAATGTCCTGAGGATTTTTTTGCTTTAAACCACTTTTTTATTTTGACAGCTAATGGCCATTTTTTTTGCGTTGTTTCCGTTTCTCCTAATAAAAAACCATAGGGTTTCAGCGTATCGACATTATCAAACACTATTTTAAGCATGGCTATAAGAGGAATAGCGAGGATAACTCCCGGTATTCCCCAAATAAGCTCCCCTAAAACCAGCGCCAGAATAGTAAATAAAGGATTGATCTTTACCTGAGGTCCAACAATGATGGTTTCAAGCACCCAGCCTTGTATAAATTGTACTATTCCGTAAGTAATAACAATACCTGCGAGCATAGAACTGTCGCCTCCCTTTACCGCAGATACCAATACTGTTAAAGTAGTTCCTGTAATATTGCCTATAAAGGGAACAATTTCAAGCATACCACAAAGAATAGCAAAAAACCAGGGATTTTCAACACCTGCAATGGTGAAACCTATAGCATACATTATCCAAAGAAAAACGATCATTTTGGCCAGACCTAATAAGTATTGCTGCGAAACTTTTGCTGCCTTGTAAACCACTTCGCGTACTTCATTTTTTTTATCAGCTGGAGAAAGCTGAAAAATAAAATCTCTGATATGAATACGATAATAAAGCAATAAATAAATATATACAAGCACCAAGATAAAATTGGTGAACAGATACGCCAAAGAGCCTAAAATAGTGGGTATTACCTTTGCAACTGATGATTGTTCCCCACGAATAATGCGAGTTTGCTCCACTTTTGAAATATTTGCATTATCGTAAACATATTGTTGAAGTTCATCAAAAATTTTGGTGGCTTTTGCTCTTATTATTGCCGCATCATTTGTCAATTCCGAAATTTGCCACTGTATTAATATCACTACACCGGCTATAAGTATTAGTAAAATTAGAAGGCAAAATAAAGGAGCTACTAATTTGGGGATTTTTTTTCCTTCAAGCCACTTGCAAAAGGGCAAAAAAATGGTAGCCAGAATTGTTCCAATAAATAATGGCATAAAAAAATCTTTGCCAAAATATAGTCCTGAAAAAATAAGGAATAATAGCAGCAATTTCCTTGTCAATGGTGAAGAAGAGCCTACCATGACAATATATTCGTTTTACAATGCAACCACATCTTAATTTGAAAATCGAGTTTATTATTTAAATCATTCATTTTTTGCAAAATACATACCATGTACTTTTCACTAAAAAGAAAAAAGAAACAGATTTTTTAGTAGAAAAATATACCCAAATAGGTCGTTTATAGCAAAATACGCTTGTATAACGCCTCTACTCCCCGTTAAATGCAATTTCTTATAAAATTAGCCTCAGAGAAATAATCATTCTAAAACTTGTTTTATAAAAATCAAAATTCGATATTTGAAGAAAGGAATCATTATGCGGAAATATTTTACACTAATTATTTTAGTTTCAGTTACGCTGTTTGTGGCTTGTCATAAAAAGAAAATGGCCAATACAAAAACGATAACTCCGGTAATTACGCCTACTACCAATGCATCATCCGAAATTAAAAACGTAATAGTAGATTCAAATCTTGACATCGCAACTATTGGAGGAGCTTTAACAAATGTTGATAGTTTAGCAATAAAAGGAGATGTGTTATCAATCTTTGTAAACTATAGCGGAGGTTGTAAAGACCACAATTTTGACCTGTATTCAAACGGAATGTACGCAAAATCACTCCCCCCTAAATTAACATTGTTTTTAAAACATACTGATAATGACGATGGTTGCAGAAGTTTAATAAATCAAGAATTAAAATTTAATATTTCTGCTGTAAAATATACAAGTTCATTATCAATAAAAGTAGGAAGCAAATTTATTAAATACGAACCAAAATAAGTACTGGAGTTAGGTAATATTTAATAAGTACTGTTTTAAAAATCAAAAAATTATGAAATCAAAAATTCTATTTTTAGCAGCAACCCTGCATATTACATTTTACATATTACCTATTACATCCTTGGCACAAGATAACGAAGGAGGGATACCATATAGCATTGAGCAGCAACTGAACGATGATCTTATAACAGCTGTAAGTACTCCTCCTTTTGATTTTGCGCCATTAATTGCATTATCGGAACAAAGAGTAAAACAAGGAACCTACGAGTTGACGGATAGACTGTTTGATGTGAACTATGATCTGTTAAACTCAGGTACTTCAACAACCCTGGCCAATGGTGATAAACTATGGAAATTAAAAATTGTTTCTCCGGGTGCAAAAAAAATATCGCTTTATTATCAAAATTTTTATTTGCCCGAAGGGGCTAAACTATTTGTTTACAATGCAAACAGGACAGAAGTAATTGGTGCATTTACCTCAAAAAACAATGAAGAAGCCGGCTCTAATGAAGGAATCTTCTCCACTGATCATTTGTCCGGAGATGTTCAAATAGTTGAATATTACGAACCAAAAAACGTGAAAGGACAAGGGCATTTTAGTATTTTCAGAATTGCTCATCAGTTTAAAAGCATACAGATCAATGAATCCGAGACTTGTCAAAAAGATATTAATTGCCCGGATGGAGCCAACTGGCAAAATCAGAAAAAGGGAGTAGTGAGGATCATGGTTGTTATTGGTAGTAATGCGGGATGGTGCAGTGGTTCACTTGTTAATAATACAGCACTTGATTGTAAAAAATATATTTTAACCGCTATGCATTGTGCTATGGATGATCAAGATGTTGAAACAACCGCATACAGCCAATGGAAATTTTATTTTGATTATGAGAAATCCGGTTGTGCCACCGGAACAGCGCCATCAAAAGTAAAAACAGGTTGCACGAGACGCGCAGGTGCAGTTGATGGTGGCGGTTCAGGATCAGATTTTTTGTTGATAGAAATTACTTCTACTACATTTCCAACAGGTGTTACACCTTATTACAATGGCTGGACCCGTGCTACCACCGTAAGTCAGGGTGGTGTTGGAATCCATCATCCAGCCTCTGATTGCAAAAAAATATCAACTTTCAATACTACTCCTACCTCTACATCATGGGGATTCCAAGTACCCAATACACATTGGCGATTTGTATGGCAAGCGGGGCACGGCAGTACAGAAGGCGGATCATCAGGCTCTCCTGTATTCAACAGTTCCGGTTTAATTTTCGGAACTCTTACCGGAGGAGGCTCTTGCTGTGTGTTAAATGGTTGCGGCTTTTCCAACAGCGGTCCAACACAATCTGATGCTTACGGAAAACTATCCTATCATTGGACTTCTAATGGAACCACAAATTCAAGACAATTAAAACCATGGCTAGATCCTACTAATTCAGGTGTTACAACCTTAGCCGGCTCATTTACCTGCACTCCAGCTTCTGTTGCAGACAACTTGTTAGACAGTCGTGTAAACATATATCCAAATCCCAGCAGTGGTTCATTCAATGTTTCAATAGAACTTACAAAAACAAATGACATTGATATTACAGTTTATAATATTGTGGGGCAAGAAGTTTCACATAAAAAAATTGATAATACACTTGGTGGCACTTATACCATGGATCTGACCAACAATGCTGATGGTGTTTATTTTATTCATATCAAAACAAACAGTTATAGTATTGTTAAAAATGCAGTATTATTGGGATCGAAATAATTGGTTTATCTAGTAAAAAAATTAAATTAGGCAATAATCTTTTTCTTAAAATTAAGAACTCAACTTTTAATGAATTTGGCTTCTTAAACTAAAAAATTACATTTGTGTGGTTTAGAAATTTATTATGGAAAAAGAATGTCCTGAATGTGGTGAGCAAATAAAAGGTAGGACAGATAAAAAATTCTGTTCAGATCTTTGCCGGAATGCTTTTAACAATAAATTGAATAGCGACACAACCAATTATGTAAGGAATGTAAATAATATTTTGCGAAAAAACAGAAGGATTCTGAGAGAACTTATTCCTGCTGAAACTGCAAAAACAACCAAAGCCAAACTGGTGCAAAATGGATTTAATTTCCAGTATTATACCAATGCCTACACTACAAAAAAAGGTACAACCTATTATTTTTGCTATGAATATGGCTACCTTCCGATAGAAAATGATTATTATTTTTTAGTAAAAAGGAAAGAGTAAAAGCCCCTCCTAACCTCCCCAAAAGGGAGGAACTGCTCCACACCAACATTTAATGCAAGGCAGCCAAATTTCATTTTCACTTACTAGGTCAGCTGGTGCGTTGGATCTCTTCTCCTTTAGGAAGGTCGGGAGAGCTTCTTTTTTTCTCAATTCTGTAAACCAAAAACAAACTTATAGCAACCGTTGCAAGACTGGTAGCAACATACAACCATTCACCTTCCTCTATTCCTACTTTATCTGCATTATCAGGAATAGCACCTCTATTTACCATCCATATCAATACTACTGCCATTCCATTATTAATGAAATGAGCAACTATCCCGAGCCACAAGGACCCGCTCCATAAAAACAGATAACCCAAGTAAGCCCCCATCAGCATACGTGGTAAAAACCCAAAAAATTGCATGTGAAATGCGCTAAATAAAATAGCACCAATCCATACTCCAATATGCTTATTGCGAGTACAATCTATCAATACTCTTTGCAGAATACCACGAAAAAAAAGTTCCTCACTAAGGGCTGCCATTAATGCAATAACAATTAAATTCAATATCAGTACCCCCACAGAAGTACCTTTAGTAAAGGCATCAGTAAGTATTTTTGCTTTTTCTTCGCTTTCCAGCATCCATGTTTCTATTCCACTAAGCGCTTCTGGTAATTTCAAGTGCTGATTAGCATCAGATAACCAGTTTATCATTGGCATGGCAAGTAAAATACCTATTCCTGCAATCATTAAAGTAGAAATTGCAGGCTTGGTGGTAACACCTAAATAGTGAATACGCGGTTTAGTCCAGAAAACAGCAAACAGAATGGCAGGAAAAACAAAAACAACAAGTACACTCAAGCCTTGAATTATTTTTAACGTTGCAATAGTATTGGTGTTATCCAGGTTCATTACAATATCATCATCACCACCAAAAACGGTGAGTAAACCTAATGCTAAAATGTATAATAAAAGGAAACTTAGCTTAAGCCATGATTGGCGTTCGGGTTCAATATTTTGCATTAATGTCTTTATTTGGGTAATTTTGCAGCAAAGCTACAAATAACAATTTAACAATTTTACAGTAGGCAAATTAAACAATTTAGAAATTTTACAGTAAGCAGGATTAAATTGCAAAATTGCCTACTATAAAATTGCAAAATTAAATAAATGGTAAAAATAGGTAACATAGAATTAGGCGAATTCCCATTATTGCTGGCTCCCATGGAAGATGTGAGCGATCCGCCATTTCGTGCGGTATGCAAAAAAAATGGTGCGGATTTAATGTATACCGAATTTATTTCTTCCGAAGGCTTGATTCGTGATGCAGCAAAAAGTGTTCAGAAACTCGATATTTTTGAATATGAACGTCCCATTGGTATTCAATTGTTTGGATCTGATATTAACTCCATGCGTGAAGCAGGCATTATTGCCGATAATGCCCATCCCGATCTGATAGATATTAATTATGGTTGCCCCGTAAAGCAAGTTGCTTGCAGAGGAGCTGGGGCTGCCCTTTTACAGGATATCCCTAAAATGGTGATGATGACATCGGAGATCGTAAAAATAGCGCATCGCCCGGTAACTGTGAAAACACGCTTGGGATGGGATGATACTACAAAAAATGTGGTTGAAGTAGCTGAACGATTGCAAGATATAGGTATTTCAGCACTGACCATTCACGGACGGACACGTGCACAACTCTACACAGGCGATGCCGACTGGACCTTAATTGGTGAGATCAAAAATAATTCACGAATTAAAATCCCAATTTTTGGAAATGGTGATATTGATTCACCTGAAAAAGCCAAAATAATGAGAGATCGTTATGGGGTGGATGGAATCATGATTGGCAGAGCCAGTATTGGTTATCCATGGATCTTTAATGAGATAAAACATTTTTTTAAAACAGGTGAACATCTTGCTCCTCCAACAATTACCGACCGGGTGAATGTTTGCAAAGAACACCTGAATTTTTCCATCAGATGGAAAAGCAAACATGCCGGAATAGTGGAGATGCGCAGGCATTACACCAATTATTTCAAAGGCCTACCTAACTTTAAAGAGTATCGTACTAATTTGGTTACTACTTATTCGTATGACGAGATCATCAGCATTTTAGATGAAGTGGAGAAAAAATATACCGAGATGGAGACTGTTTAGTAACTTCAACGCAGAGAGCACAGAGAAAAAAGAGTTTCACAGAGAAGCCGTCCAAATTCAAAGGAATATTTGGCTTGCCCTATAAAAAGAATCCAGAGGATTCACATGTTTATAGAAGGTATCCAGTTTGTATAGTGTTCGACTCCGGCTGGAGTCGAATAAGGTAATGAATGTATTATTTCTATAAACGTATGATGCCTCCAGCATCATCAATCTTATTGTACTAATATCTTTTGGGCCTGAAAAATATTTTTTCTCTGTGCCCCCTGTGAGCTCTCTGCTAAAAGGGGCATTAAAACGCTAAGTGCCTCTTCGTGAATATCCTCACCGGATACCAGGCAGCAAAAAAGCCAATTAACAATACAGCCCCTGTTATCATCACAAAATCAGTTATTTCCAGCTTGATCGGGTAGGCATCTACTACGTAGCCTTCGGTGAATCGAATTAATGAAAATTTTATCTGCAACCAGCAAACAAAAGTTCCAAGTATAAGTCCTAATGCTGCACCGATAATTGTAATCAGCAATCCTTCCATTAAAAATATCCTTCTGATCAATTGAATATCGGCTCCCATATTATGCAAAATGGTAATATCTTTTTTCTTTTCAATTATCAGCATCGTTAATGAACCGATCACATTGAAAGTAGCTATTATCAGGATGAATACAAGGATGATAAATGTCCATAATTTTTCAGATTTTAATGTTTTGTAAAGCAATGCATTTTGTTGCTGACGATTTTTTATTTCATATTTATCACTAAGTAGTGAATGAATTTGCTTTTCAATTTTTTCTTTGTCAAATCCATCTGCAATGCCCAGTTCAATGGAACTAACTTCGGTGGTATAATCAAATAGCTCCCGTGCTTTATGAATATTCATAAGCACATACTTATAATCAAATTCATCATTAATTGAAAAAGCACCAGCCGGATATGCTTTTAATTCGTTTAATCCACCTTCGGCATCAAAAGTACTTACATTTCCACGTTTGGGGGCATACACAGAAATCGGAGTAAACAAATCATTTGGTCCGTTTTGTAATATATAACTGATCCCTTTACCAATAACGATATTGCTTTTTTCCAAATTAAATTCCCCCTCACTGACAAGAGAATCGAAATCGGTCATCCTTTCAAAATCAGTACTAACACCCTTAATTGTGGCAATACATTGTTTATCATTTAACTTTAATAATGCATTGCCTTCCATTACCTCAGTATAATAGGCGATGCCTTCTATTTTTTTTAATGATTGAAATTCGGTGGGATCGGGAATAAATGTTTTGCCTTGTTTCAAGGTAATTTCAATATCCGCATCAAACGAATTATAGAGTGATTGTACCAGATCCGACAAACCATTGAATGCCGAAAGCACTATTATAAGCGCCATTGTTCCAATACAGATCCCAGCCACAGAAATGCCAGAAATGATATTTATGGCATTGTGTGATTTTTTTGAAATCAGGTAACGTTTTGCTATGAAAAAAGGGAGGTTCAAATCAGTAGGCAATTTTTAACAATTTAAAGGCAATTTTACAATTTAACAATTGTGCAATAG
>JAIOQD010000576.1 GCA_021413595.1 Bacteroidota bacterium
GTTCCAATTTCTCAATAAAAAATTTCCTCCAATTATTATCTAGTTCATTCCACCATTTCAAATACTCACAATTATTTTGCAACAGTTTATTAGTAATAGCAATTGCATTCCCGACCTTTTCCAAGACGCCACTTTCATGTTTTTGTATTTTATTTGCTTCCATTTTCTAATTGACTAAGCTGTTCCTGTAATTGTTTTTTAATTTCGGTAAAATATTCATCCGAATCTTTTATGCTTGTTATTTTTTCAAAAGTTTCACTTGTTTTTATTTTAATAATTTCTTTGGTTAACCCATTCAGACGGTTGCGTAAGCGTTCTAATTCTGCTTGTAGGCTTATCTTTTCATTAACCGTATCAGATTTACTTTTAAATGATTTTCCATTCAGTAAATCTTCCAAAATTTCAGAAACCCTTATTAAATCACTCCTCTCATAAGCTGCATTTAGTTCAGTAAATATTTTATGAGCCGCTTCTTTTTGTTCTTCGGCTACCACATCTGGATGACATAATTTACTTGCTTTTCGATACTTTTCCTTTAGTTCTTTTTCTTCATCTTCTGTTAATTTTGTAATTTCTTCGTTCTTTGTTGCTTCATAATTGGTATAAAAATCTTCGTAATCTTTTTTTGTTTCTTCCTCTTGAGGCGTGTCCCTGTGTTGCTCTTTTCGGTATTGTAAAATTTTTAGTATCAGTTCGCCTAATTCTCTATTATGTCTTACACTAAACTCGTGTATTAATTTTTCTAATTCTGCTTTTTCATCACTAAGTTGTTGCAGTTGCGCTTCTAATGTTTTGGCTTCAAAGCGTAGGGCTTCAATTTCTGGGTCAATATAAAAAGTAACTTGTTGCCGATTATTAATAAATGTTTCAATAGCAACTACAGCTTTACTAAAAGCTTTGGCTTGAAGGTGTGTAACAATGCTTTTTACTTCATCACTTAATTGTAATGTTTGTAGTTTAAGAATCTGTGAAACAATTTCCTCCTCTTCCTCTAATGAAATAAGATTCTTTATTAATTCAAGACGTTTTATAATTTTTTGTTGTTCCATAGTAAGTTAAAGTTCACAAAACAAAGATTATAATCCCCAACAATATTATTGCGGGAGGGCAAATTATAGCTCGTTTACGAGCCTTTGGTTGGTGCAGTTGGCTTTTGTGTGGGCTTGAAAATGTTTATTGGTCACTGGGTGTTTGCTTGTTATGTTCTAAATTTATTGTCCGTTATTTCAAATGTAAACCAAATACCATTTCTTCTTACGCCTTGCGTATAACTAATTTATAAAATCAGAAGCGATCAACTACTTTTCTTTCAACCGTATGTCTTTATTCATTTCATAGGACTCCTCACTCTCGGCAGGAGAAAAATCTTCTGAATATGTTTTGAACCCTTTATTTGTAATAGTGATTACATACTTTTTACCCGGACTAAGAATAAACAAATATTTTCCTGTTTTTGCATTAGGGGCGTAAGTAGCAATGATCCCATTCGTTTCCTTATCGGTAACAGTAATACTAACAGTAGAATAATCCCCCTGCGATACTATCCTCTCCAAAACAATACCACCTTTTACCAGAACACTTGGTGCATCTTGTGATTTGTTCAGCTGATCGTATTGCTTTTTTAATGTTTTCTGTGCTTCCGGATCCGCAAATTCGCTATCAAGGAAAGCTGCTATCTCATTTCGGAGCTCCTGAACCCTTGCTGGAGTTGCATCTTTCGGATTTTCGAACATCGCCTCTACCCTATCCAATAATTGTTCATAAAGCAAATTATTCAGATCAGGTTTTTTATTTGTTCCGGTTTTAGTGTTTTGATCTTTTAGTTTGGCATCCAGCTCTTTTATTTTTTTCTCGCTTTCATCCACCTTTGCCTGCATCTTGGCTATAAGCTCTTCGTACTCGGCATTTTCTGCGCTTTGTGGTTCGTTTTCTTTCAGCACCTCTTCAACAACTTCAACCTTTTTACGTTCATTAAATTTAAAATTGATCATTATTTCATGTGCCATACCTGAATATTTACCAATGTTCCCGATTATGAAATCATAGGAATACCCAAGGCAAAATCGTTTATATAAACAAAAGCCTGCATTGGCGGATACCGCATAATCACTCTTGTAAGTGGCACCAACCCAGAATTTATCTTTCCAATCCAGATTAATATTCCCATCAAATTGAAATGGTGTGTTAGGCATAAAACGAACCAGGCCTTGCGGAGCTATTGAAATACCTTTGTCTTTTACAATATAAAATTTATATTTCAAGGAGCTCATGATATGGCGCGATTGTGTATAGTACAAGCGGATATTATCACCATCCACATAATTTACTCTATTCCCGATAAGTTGGGGTACTGCAGCACTTATTTCTAATTCTTTCCAAACAAGCACCATTCCTGCATTTCCATCAAAAGTAGTGGTTTCAACAAAAACACCGGAGAAATCAAGTGTATGGTTCATAATACCTACGGATAGACCAAACCGTAAGTGGGCATTATCATTTATATTTAATCTGTAGGAATACGATAAATTACCTCCGGTTCTGTTTGAAATTCCTTTTCTATCGCTTATCAGTGTTAATCCGGCACCCACTTTTTTAGCTATCAAACTTCCATCTAATGTGAAAAGTGTAAGTTTTGGCCCTCCTTTAAAGCCTGTCCACTGATTCCGACTAATCAACGTGGCGTTAGTAGCATAACCGGAACCGGCAAAAGCTGGGTTATAAACCATTGGATCATAAAAATAATGGCTATACATGCCTATTTGCTGAGCACTGGAAATGCCGCAAATAAAAACCATTATAACTATTATTAATCCTTTTTTCATTTTAAACAAAATAAATAGAACACTGATGAACACTGATTGTTATGATAAACACTGATAAAAAAAAATTATCTATTCATACATTTTATGATAAGCCCAAATTAAAATCATATTTAATCCTAATCAATCTGCGTTATCCGTGTTCCTTCTTTTTAAAATTTTATCGGCAAACTAAAGTTGCCGTCCCTATAATTACGGTTTGATGAAGCATTTGATCTGCTCCAAAAACCCACCAATGAAACTTATTTTCAATATTTAACAATTTCGGAAACCAAACATTCATTTTGCCTTTTAGCACATCAATGGTAAAGTGTGTCGGCAACTGTATGGCAGCAGCAAGAACAGCTTTATCAAATCCATGCAACGCAAATACAGCAATAAAAAATAATGACGTATGCACTCCTGCATGAGCAAGTATTGGTAATAAAGGTGTACCAAACCGCTTTGCTTGCAGCATCCAGGCGGTGCTTAAATGTGAAAAATCACCAGCCCAATGACATACGTTTAATATTAATAATGTTAGTACCACTAATATTGAATTTTATTTTTCTTGTTAAAAATTTAATTTAATGTTTGCGTTAGGGATTGCAGCGTAAATCCTTTTCTGTTTAGAAAAGATTGAAGCGTAAAGCCCGCCCCCTTTCTTTTTCAGAAAGGGAAACGCCAAAAAAAACATTGACACTATTCCACCAATTTAAGAATCCACACATTACTTCCACCCGAAGCGGTCACTTCTTTTACTTTTTGGAATGCCTCTTCCTTTGTATCTAATTTATGTGTAAAAACGTAATTGTTCTGTTTGGATTCAGAAAAAAGCCAATCGGTATTTTTATAACCAAGCTTAATAAAATTCTTCACCTCCTCGTTTGCAAAATCGCGATAAAAGAAAATTCCTACCATCACGTAATAACCTTTTTCGGCCATCTGGTTTTTGCTATCCTTAAAATCGTTTCTTTTGGTTACAAATATTCCATCGCTATCCTGAATTCCAGGTTTTGCACTTCGCGATGCTGCTAATTGCTTTTTAGCTAGCTTATCATTCAACGCTTTAAGCTTAGTCTGGTTCTTTTTAAGTTGGATCTCCAGATCGTCAAGCTTATCTTCATAATCAGGGTTTTCAACTGCAACAGCTCCAGTATCCGTGTTTGCGACTGTAACAGAAGGTTCTGAGGTTTTGCTTTTACCAAATTTAAAATTGACCATTATTTCGTGAGTCATGCCGGAATACTTACCAATAGGTCCTATTATAAAATCGTAAGAATACCCAACGCACAATTGTTTATGCAAGCAAAACCCAACATTTGCAGCCACAGCATAATCGCTTTTATAGGTGGCACCAACCCAGAATTTATCCTTCCACTCTAAATTAATATTACCATCAAACTGAAATGGTGATTGCGGCACAAAACGAATCAATGCCTGCGGAGCAATTGAAATACCTTTTTCTTCCGATATTAAAAAACTGTATTTAAGGGAGGCCATATAATGACGGGCTTGTGTATAATACGCCCTTACATTGGTGCTATCAATATAATTTATTTTATTTCCAATGATCTGAGGAACAGCAGCCCCCACCTCTAATGCTTTCCAGGTAAAAGCAAGTCCTACACTTGCATCAAAGGAGGTTTTATGCTGGGAGTTGTTATATAAAGTGGGGTCAAGAGAATTTTCAACAAGAGCTTTAGAAAAATCGATGGTATGATCTATAACACCTGCTGATAACCCAAACATCAAACGGGTATCATCATTTAATTTTAATCTATAGGAATAATATAAATTGCCTCCCATCCTATTTGTAATTCCTTTTCTGTCGCTGATCAGGCCCAGGCCTATACCAATTTTTTTATCCATTAAATTACCATCCACATTAAAAATAGTAAGTTGGGGGGCATTTGTAAAATCGGTCCATTGGGAGCGGCTGATTATCGTTGCGTTGGGTGCATCGTTTGAGCCTGTAAAAGCTGGATTATAAACCAATGGTTTATAAAAATAATGGCTATACATGCCTATTTGCTGAGCACTTGCAAAACTGCAAATAAAAACAAATAATACTATTGTAAAACCTTTTTTCATTGTAACAACCTTTAGACAAAACAACAACCTTCTCATTTATTATTTCATCGAAGTACGAACTTTTTACGAACTTACGAATTACGAACTGGGATTAACATTAATAATCCGTTTAAATTTTATACCTTCTTTTGTGAAATTAATAAGAATAGCGAGTTGGAGATTAGATAATTTAAGATAATTCAAAACTTGTTCAATATTAGTTTTAGAAAAATTTACGTCCTTTTTTAATTCAACAATTACCTTATCGTCAATAAGAAAATTGAGGAATCCTTTGCCGACAATTTCATTCCTGAATTTTAAAGAATAATAAACCTTCTCCTGAAACTTAATGTCCTTGGCACGAAGGAC
>JAIOQD010000577.1 GCA_021413595.1 Bacteroidota bacterium
GATTTTAGTATTTAGCGGATTTTCAATGGCAATAGCTGTTGCACTTGGTGCAATGGGTGCACATTTTTTAAAATCAAAATTAGAAACAGGTTCCATTACCGAAGCAAATTTACAAACCTTTGAAACAGCCGTGAAATATCAGGTTTACCACTCTATCGCCATCCTAATTGTAGTATTATTTGCTGATAGATATAAAGATAAATTATTTCAAAAAGCCGGCTATTGTTTTATTCTTGGAATTGTATTTTTTTCCGGCTCTTTATATTTGTTGTCAACAGCAAACCTATTAGGCTTACCAAACTTAAGGTGGTTAGGCCCGATCACTCCTATTGGAGGCTTATTTTTTATTGCGGGTTGGAGTTTAATAGGGTTCGCAGGACTGAAAAGTAGAGAATAAAACAGACTCCAATCTTCCATAAGAAGGGCGGTATCTTATCTCTTTGAGAAGGAGGGATCTCATTTCACTATCGTAACAGTTCCTACGTAATTGTGTTTTTTATCAAAAAAATCCGTAAGTTCTACCTTCCAAACATATACATCTATTTGCGCTAATTTGCTGCTGTTGCCATTAAAATCCTGGCCACCGGCTTCTACTATTCCATTCCAAAGGCATGGTTGTGACTGAGGTAAACCATTTACTTTACAATCAAAAATCAGGTTACCCCAACGATCGAATATCCAGAACTCATATTTTTTGATACCTACACCTGATCCGAAAAAATAATCATTAAATCCATCCCCATTTGGTGTAAATGAATTGGGTATAAAAAATGAAAATTCGGGACCTATTATTATTTCATGAATAACTGTGTCATAACAACCGTTTGCATTTTGAACTATCAGGGTAACCTGGTAATTAAACGGTATACTATATGGATATAAATGTTCCGTACTTGATATATTGGGAGATAAAGTAGTTCCATCACCAAAATTCCAATCCCAGTAATTTACATCAGAGGAAGACTGATTAGTCATGGTAACTGTAGGATCCAATACTGTCACCGGATTTGGACTAGTAGTAAAGGCCGCCACAGGTAAGTTGAAAACCTCAATAAAATGGGTTTCAACATGCGTTGAAATACAGCCATGATTTGATGTAGCAGTTAATGCAATATCGTATAACCCTGATGACAAAAAGCAATGAGAAGGATTCTGAATTGTTGACCCGGGGAGGGCATCTCCAAAATCCCAAATCAAAGAAACTACACTATCTCCGCCAACAATAACAGTTGAATTTGTGAAATTTGTACAAAACACAGGACATCCCTCTAATGTATCAGCTGTAAAACTTACGACCGGATTTTCATAAAAATGAAAAGTAACATTCGATAAAGAAGGTGTACAGGAACCTGGAGGATCATCTGTAGTTAATGTTAATAGCACAGAATCGGCAGCATATTCAGCTACACTTGGTGTATATACTGCATTTAAAGCGTTATTATCAGGCGAAAAAGTACCAGTGCCACCACTCCATGTTCCACTGATTGCTGAACCACCAATTGAACCGGCTAATGTAATTCCTATGCCAGGACAAGCGAATTGGGTAGATCCTGCATTTGCTGTTGGTAATGGATTTATACCAACGGTAACTGTGACTGGTGCAGCAGGGCAGTTATGTAATATATCACTTGCATTAACTGTGTAAGTGGTTATACTTAAAGGATTCACATTAATACTAGCTGTATTTGCAAATCCAAGATTACCCGGAGCATCCCATGAATAATTATACCCTCCTGAATTACCTCCTGAAGCTGAAGCAATAAGATTGACGTTGCCACCCGTACAAATTGATACATCAGGAATAGCATCTATTACAACAGCTGAAGGTTCAGTAATAATAGCAACAATTGAAGTTGTACAATCGTTAGAATCGGTAACAGTACATGTGTAATTCCCTGCACACAATCCTATAGCAGTAGCAGAGTTTTGAACAGGAACAGTATTCCACGAATAGTTGTAATTTACTGTTCCGCCTGATGCAGTAGCAAAAGCCGTGCCATCACATACTGCATTGCAACTGGCCGGTGTTACTATTATTGCAGAAGTTAAAACGATTGGTTCAGTGATTATCACACTATCCACACCAGTACATCCAAGGGAATCTGAAATGTTAATTATATAGGTACCCGGACAAAGATTAGTGCATGTTGGTGTAATGCAACCTC
>JAIOQD010000578.1 GCA_021413595.1 Bacteroidota bacterium
AGGGCGGGTATATTTGCAATATGGGCGACCGGATCAACGATCCAAAATGGATGTGGAACCAAGTGCTTATCCTTATGAAATATGGGAATACTACAGTTTATATGACAGATCACTATCATTGACATACCCAGGTAACAAACAATCAAATAAAAAATTTGTATTCTATAATCCCGATTTGGTTACCAATAAATATTCATTGATACATTCTACAGCCCAAGGTGAAATAAATAATACCCGATGGGAGCTTCTAATACATAAGCGTGATAGCCCATCCACTAATTTGGACGATGAAAAAGCTCCTAGCCATTTTGGTGGAAATGCAGATGAAAATTTTCGTAATCCGAGATAGTTTTGTTATTAATTGATAGTTGATAATTGATAATTGACAATTGGGATAGTTGAGAGTTGATGGTTGAAAGTAAAATAGTGCTTTTTTATTGGCATTTAAACATCTAAAACAAATAATAAATGTACACCATACCCTTTCAAACGTTAGCGTGGGACAAAATAGAAAAAACCGAACATAAAGGTGAAACGGGAACATCATATTGGCAAACCATACAAATGGATGGGCTTAGAATTCGTTTGGTAGAGTATTCCGAAAATTATTTAGCTGACCATTGGTGCAGAAAAGGACATATTGTTCATTGTTTAGAAGGTAGTTTTATTAGCGAACTTGAAAACGGAGAGAAAGTTACACTTACAAAAGGTATGACCTATGTTGTTTCTGACGATTTAAGTTCACATCGGTCTATTTCAAACGAGAGCGTAAAATTATTGATCATAGATGGTGAGTTTTTAAAACCAAAATAAAAGCAGGTTATTTAGGGGGGCTAAAAATTCATTTTCACCGCTAAGACACAAAGGTGCAAAGAAAACAAACAGCAAAGAATCAAGACTTTGCGAATCGCGACTTTGCGGTAAATATTCTTTCTTTTAATTTTTGGAACTGCCCTTTAATAATACTATTTCATTTATATTTGTTTTATGAAGATTGCAGTAGTTATCTTAAATTGGAATGGTAAAAAATTTCTTGAAAAATTTTTGCCCTCAGTAATTGCGAACAATGCTTCAGATACGCAAATAATAGTTGCTGACAATGCTTCTACCGATGATTCTATATCCTTTCTCACTTCAAATTACGCCCAGGTTAGAATCATTAAAAATGCCATTAACGGAGGATTTGCCAAAGGTTATAACGATGCATTAAAACTAGTTAGTGCAGAATATTATGTATTACTTAACTCTGATGTAGAAGTTACTCCAAATTGGATTGAGCCCATAATAAAGCTAATGGACGATGATATAAGTATTGCAGCCTGTCAGCCCAAAATAAAAGACCATAACAAAAAAACACATTTTGAGTATGCCGGTGCAGCAGGCGGTTTTATTGATAAATATGCTTACCCATTTTGTCGTGGCCGGATTTTTTCAACTATTGAAGAAGATAAAGGGCAATATAATGATACCCGAGAAGTATTTTGGGCCACAGGAGCCTGTTTGTTTGTTAGAGCTCAATATTACCAAAAAATTCAAGGTTTTGATGAAGATTTTTTTGCTCACATGGAAGAAATCGATCTGTGTTGGCGCTTAAAAAATTATGGCTATAAGGTTATGTATTGTGCTGATTCAACAGTGTACCACGTTGGCGGAGGAACATTAAATAAAACGAATCCTTATAAAACATTCTTAAATTTTCGTAATAATTTAATGCTGCTTTCTAAAAATCATCCACCGGAATATTTCTATATGAAATTATTCATCCGTTTTTTACTGGATGGCATTGCCGGCTCTAAGTTCCTGCTTTCAGGACAGTTTAGCAGCTTTTTAGCTGTAATAAAAGCTCATTTCAGCTTTTATGCTTCGTTTGGTAAAACATTAAAAAAGCGTAAATTATTGAAGGGACAAATAAAACAACATACTTCCACCGCTGTATATAATCACAGTATAATTGCAGACTATTATTTAAGGGGCAAGAAAAAGTTTACAGAACTTACTAGTGAAAATTTATAAAATATTCTCTCTTCTTTCCACATACTCACCCATTTTATGATGTATGTAAAAACAGTTCAGCTGGAAGCTGAAAGTAATCTTTTAATTTTTTGGCTATTTTAAGCGTTATTTCCCTACGACCCGAAAGAATAGAGGAAACATGCCCCTTGCTTCCTATAATGCACTCCAAATCCTTGTTTTTCAATCCTTTCTCTCTCATTTTATCTTTAATAACTTCCAGCACATCGATTTCGGGCATTTTAACTGTTCTGTCTTCGTAATCTTTTATCAAGAGCAACAATACCCCCAACTCGTCATCTTCCGGGGTGTTTGGCTCAGCATGAAATATTTCCATTGTACGCTTTAAAGCCTTTTTGTGCTCCCGCTCCGTTTTTATTATCTTCCACTCCATATTTTATAGTATTTTAAATTGTATTGTTTCTACATTAATTTTATCGTATTCCTTGTGTGTGCCAAACCAAATAGTATAGCAAGCCTGCCGCCTGAAATTGGTTGAAACTACCAATCTATAATCATTTCCCTTTATATTAAATACCACCCGTTGATTATTTACAATACTCGAACTTCCGCAAACATTCTTTAATTCATTGAAATTGTTAAATTTATGTTCCAGCATTTCGATGTACCAGGTAAGCAACTGATTTTTTGCCTGAGGATACTTTTCTGTATAATAAATAATTTTTTTCCGGTTGATTATATTCATTTGAACAAAGATAAGACAATGTTTTCAAATAGAAAACATTTTTAATGAAACTATGTGTAGACGTTTATTCTTTTAATCATTCTTTTTAATTTCGATTCCTTCCAATAATTTAGAAGGTGAAAAATTTAAGGTATAACAAAGTTTAAACAAAAGATTGAGCGTCATTCCCTGTCCTTCATCAAATAATAGCCGAATGGCTTTTTCTTCGTATTTGGCATCCTTAGCAAACCGGAGCTTATTTCCCTGATACTGCTCCATAAACAACTCACGTAAACGAGTTGTTACTTCCTTTTTTACTCTATCAAGTTGCTTTTCCAAAAACGCTACACTTCCATTAACCGGAATTTTGCAGAAACTATCAAACAAAAAAACAAAAGACCCAAAAGAAAAAATACTTTCGGGTCCTTTTGCTATAAGTAAATTGTTTTTTACGACTCCTTTTCCGCATTTTCAAACTTCACAATATCCGCTGCAAAATCCATAAAGAATTTATGTGCAGATGTAAATACAAAACGATTATCACCCGTTTTTTCGATGATATTTCTACGGTTTAAGGTATTGATAAAATTTTTGCGAGAGTCAGCATCTTTTAGTTGTTTGTTTGATAAGATCAAATCAATATAAGATGAATTGGTGAAGTAATTTTCAATTTCTTCAACCTCAAACTCACTGAATTGAATCCTTTCTAAAAAGTTTTTTCCATCGCGATCCAACTCATAGCTCAAAAGAGCAATAAAAATACATATATCGCGGGACAACATTTCATTTGATTCATCAGAAACCAGGTAAATAAAATCCTGAGTGATCTTTAGATCATAATTGAATGAGGCTTTAAAAAAATAGGTATAAGATTGTTCGTTATCTCTTAAAACTGCAAAGGTACGTTCAGAAGGTAAAATAAATTTACCACTCATTAGATCTTCTACAATTTGGCGATGATGATTAGGAAATTCCATGTTTATTGATTGTTATTTTGGGAACAGTTAATGTTAAATCGTTAATTTTTATTTTGTCGAATTCAGGAGTTTTACCAAAATCACGTTCAATGTCCTCGTCAAAAGCAAGGGTAGTTAAGGCAAAGAATTTTTCTATCTCCACTTTTTTATATTCTTCTTTCAACGTTTTGTTACACCACTTAAAAAAATCATTTACAGGTAAATTAGATTTTAATTTGTTGGTAAAAAACTCTTTATCGAAGATCCACTTCTCTTCCGTGTTTATCTCATCTTCGAAATAAATATCCGTTTCATTTTTAAATTGTTCGAAAATTTCCGAAGCATTAAAGAAGGTATTATTTGAATAGATATTGGTTCTTTTCGATTCAAACATTTGAGGCACCTTTTGCTTATAAGGATTTTTTAAGAATGTGATCCAACCTGTTAAAATGATAGACTCGGTGCGGATGCGCTCAATAAGCGGTAATAATTCGGTTGTTAATATTTTTGATTGGCGAAGTAAATTATCGTTCACCTGTATCAATTGAAAATAAAGCTTTTCAAACAATACACGTGTACTTTCATCATCGCAATTCAAACGGTATTTATTTGAATATTCAGAAATGTCGTATAATTTATTGGCAATAGATGCACTATGATTGATGTCCAGAATTTTGTTCAGAGGAATGATATATTCGTCAATCCAACGGGAAGCTCTAACGATCTTTTCTCTGTAATCAATTTTCTTAACATTAGCTTTTAATTCGCGGGTTTCATTCAATAAACTAATGGTATTTTTTTCCACCATTTCATAGAATGTCCTTATTTCATTAGCCAATTCAGTTAATCGCTGATTTAAAATTACTTTATCACCATTAATGTTTTCTTTAATTTTGCGGAACAATTCAGAAATTGAAACATGATATTTTTCAATTGTTTCAGGTAATAATGGTTTGAACTCACTTAAAATAAACTCGATAAGGTTATAATAAACAGTTCGTATTTCGTAATTATCATTAACCGAACTTAATATTTTATAATCTATCAGCTGCGACTTAATATCTGTATTATGCTTAGACGTAATAAGATTCAACGTTTCATAGGGAATTACACC
>JAIOQD010000675.1 GCA_021413595.1 Bacteroidota bacterium
TCATACCTGCCAATTTGTTGTACATACGGAAGTAATTCTGCAAAGTAACAGTAGCATAGGTTTGTGTGGCAGCTTCTACCTTCACATTTTCTTTTGCTTCAATCGCCTGGTGTAAACCATCGGAATACCTACGACCTTCCATGATACGGCCGGTCTGCTCATCCACAATTTTCACTTTACCATCCATAATCACATATTCCACGTCTTTTTCAAATAACGTATATGCTTTTAATAATTGAGTGATGGTATGTACACGTTCCGATTTGATTGAATAATCACGGATCAATTCATCTTTTACTTTCAGTTTCTCTTCCGTTGAAAGATTAGACTTTTCTATTACTGCAATTTCTGAACCTACATCGGGTAATACAAAAAAGCCAGCGTCTTCCGATGAATTTGAAATTAGTTCAATTCCTTTTTCGGTAAGTTCAATGGTGTTGTGCTTTTCATCAATTACAAAAAACAACTCTTCATCTACTTTATGCATTTCGCGGGATTGATCCTGCATATAAAAGTTTTCTGTTTTCTGCAATAAGGCTCTGATTCCGGTTTCACTTAAATATTTAATGGTAGCTTTATTTTTCGGCAAACCTCTGTAAGCCCTTAATATCGCCATCCCGCCTTCTTTCTCTTTTCCTTCAGTCAACATTTTTTTTGCTTCTGATAAAGCACTGTTAACATAAGCTCTTTGAGCATTCACGATCTTTTCGATACGAGGTTTCAGCGGAGCAAATTCCTGATTATCTCCTTTTGGAGTAGGTCCCGAAATAATTAATGGAGTACGTGCATCATCAATCAATACACTATCCACCTCATCCACAATTGCAAAGTTATGTTTACGCTGTACGAGATCTTCCGGACTACGTGCCATGTTATCACGCAGGTAATCAAAACCAAATTCGTTGTTGGTACCAAAGGTAACATCGGCTAAATAGGCTTGTCTGCGCTCTTCGGAATTAGGCTCATGTTTATCGATACAATCAACAGTTAAACCATGAAATTCAAATAAAGGACCGTTCCATTCAGAGTCACGTTTTGCAAGATAGTTATTTACTGTAACCACGTGAACTCCCCGTCCTGCAAGAGCATTAAGATATACAGGCAACGTACCTACAAGTGTTTTTCCTTCCCCTGTACCCATCTCAGAAATTTTCCCCTGATGCAATACGATTCCTCCTATCAACTGTACATCATAATGAACCATATCCCAAGTAACCGAATTACCCGCTGCCATCCAAGAATTACTCCATAATGCTTTATCAGCTTTTATTTCGATGGATCCGCGTTTAGCGGCAAGGTCACGGTCTAATTGAGTTGCTGTTACTTCAATAATAGTATTTTCTTTAAAGCGTTTTGCCGTTTCCTTCATTACAGCAAATGCTTCCGGCAATAACTCATCAATGATTTCTTTATTTTTTTCGGTGATTGACTTTTCCAATTCATCGATTTCTTCATAGAGTGCTTCTTTTGCCTCAACACCTAAGGTAAGGTCGGTTTCAATATTTTTACGAATATCATTTACCTGGCCTTGCTCTTTAGAAGAAAATTCCGAAATACGTTTTTTAAAATCAAGCGTTTTTGCACGAAGAGCATCATTACTTATGTTTGCAAGCTTCGGAAACTCGGTTAGAATATTATCAAGAATAGGTTGTATCTCTTTTAAATCTCTATCGGATTTGGTTCCAAATATTTTGGAAATTTTTTTTGTAATAAAATCTAACATTATATAAAATCGTTTGTGAATACTATTAAAAGGGTAACAAATTTACTTAAATTTTGGCTTTGTAATTAGGATTTTTTTTAACTACCTAAATACCCTACCAATATTGAGAAAGTCAATGACATTAGTCAAAAGCTGTTCCGTTTTTTTTATTCTGCCAAATTAGCAGG
>JAIOQD010000672.1 GCA_021413595.1 Bacteroidota bacterium
TACTCATAGTATTTGTTTTTTTATATTAAACTAAAATCGAATTAAATGCCATAAAATAGGGCTGAGGGTAATATACTACCCAAATCTTTTGTTCCCTTTTTGCTGGCCAATTTTTAACCATGCAAAGTTACAAAAAAAATAGCGGTATGGTTTATATCGAGCGGTATAAGATGTATTATAAAAGTAGCTTTGTGTTTTTCTGTCGCAAATTTAGTAGATGTACAGCGGGGAGCAGGTGTTTTTTTCTGTAATTATCAGGGAAATCAGCGAGATTTTTTACGTTTAGGGAAGATTTGATTTGCATTCTTATCGCAAATAGTCGGAACGAAATGAATAACCATTTTGTATTTATACAGATTTTTCTTAAAAAACAGTATCATTCAGTTAAGAATCTTATATTTGCAACCCACTAATTAAAAATTAAGTTATTCGGTTATTTTTATTGGTAAATAACTAACAACCAACAACAAAAACGATCAACCATTAATTAAATAAAAATCATACTATGAGTACTTTAGAAAGTTTACGTAAACGTTCCGGATTATTGGTAACAATTGTAGGTTTGGCCTTATTTGCATTTGTTTTAACCGGTTTATTTGAAAAGGGTTCAATGGGCGAATCGGACAAATCGGTAGGTGAAATTGCTGGGAAATCAATTGATTACAGTGCTTTTAATGTGAAAGTGCAAGAAGCTCTTGAAAACAAAAAGCGCAATAGCGAAAAAACGGTATTGGATGAAAACGAAACAGATGGAGTAATTCAACAAGTGTGGAATCAGGCAATCAACGAAGAGGTGATGAACAAAGAATATGAAAAATTAGGGATTTCTGTTTCTGATGAAGAGTTATATGACCTAATGATTGATCACCCTCATTCAGCATTGGTGCGTAACCTTAGCGACCCTCAAACCAACCAGGTTTCTCCAATGTTTGCAGATCCAAAAACAGGGCAAGTGAGTCCGGCCAAACTGAAAGAATTTACTCAAAAAATGAATCCGGAACAAGAAAAACAATGGATTCAGTTGGAAAGTTATATCCGCCAGATGCGTATCATCGAAAAATATAATAATCTTATTAAAAAGGGGCTTTATGTAACTACAGCAGTTGCAAAGCGCGATTATATTGCTCAAAATACCAATGTTGATATTAAATATGTTACCAAAAACTTTAAATTAGTTGCTGATAGCACTATCAAGGTAGAAGAGGCTGATCTTAACGCATACTATACTGCTCACCAAAACGAATTTAAGCAGGAAACATCACGTAAAATTGAATACGTTGCGTTTGACATCACAGCTTCACAGGAAGATAAAGATGAGGCTTTGGTGGGTATGATAGCACTAGCAAACACCTATAAAACAACTAAACCAAGTGAAGATTCTTTATTTGTAATTGCTGAATCGGATACCAGACTTTTTGACCTTAGTTTTCATGGCAGAGGCACTTTATCTCCTGAAATAGATTCTGTTATGTTTAAAGAAGCAGTAGGGACTGTTGTAGGCCCATATAAAGAAAATGAGATTTTAAAAGTTTCTAAATTGATCGCAATCAAAAGTGCTGCAGATTCGGCAAAAGTGCGTCACATTTTAATTGCTTATGCAGGTTCAGGCGCATCAGAAAGTGTTACACGTAGCAAAGAACAAGCAAAAACTACGGCAGATAGTTTATTGGGCTTGTTAAAAAAAGGAGCAAAATTCACTGAGCTTGTTGACAAATTATCAGATGATGGCGGTAAAAATATGCCTCCTAATAAAAAAGAAGGAGAGTATTATCAGGGGAAAGGTGGCGATTATGGCTGGTTAAATCCGGGAAGCCAGTTTGTAGAACCATTTAAAAACGCAGGACTTGATAACAAAAAAGGTGCTATCGTTATTGCGGAATCACAATTTGGTTACCACATTATAGAGGTACTTGATACAAAAGGTTCACAAAAGAAGGTGCAGGTAGCTACGATCGAAAGAAAATTAGAGCCAAGCAACAAAACAATGCAGGCTTCATTCCTTAAAGCAAGCGAATTTGCCGGTAAAAATAACACAGAAGAACTTTTCCAAAAAGCTGTGGTTGATGATAAATTAAACAAACGTGTAGTAGAAAGTATCAAAGAGGGTGACAAAACCATTGCCGGTATTGAATCACCACGTCCACTGATCCGTTGGACATACGAAAATAAAAAAGGTACGGTATCTGAACCTTTGGAATTCGGAAATAAATTTGTGGTTGCTGTGATAACAGGAATCAAAGAAAAAGGAGTTGCACCAATTGATCAGGTAAAAGATGACCTTACAGCAAAAGTAGTGAAGGAGAAAAAAGCAGCATTGTTTATTGCTGAATTTAATACGGCAATAGGAGCAGGTGCCCCGATTGATGCTATTGCAACTAAAATGAAATTAAATTTAGATCAAGCCAACCAAATTAACTTTAATACAGCTTCTATTCCGGGAGCCGGTAGTCAGCCAGCTGTGATCGGAGCTGTATCAGCACTAAAAGTAAAAGCCACAAGCAAACCGGTGGTTGGTACTGACGGGGTTTATGTTTTATATGCGGAGGCGGTTACTGAAGCCCCAGCGCAAAAAGATTACAAAGCACAACAAGCAGCAGCACTTATGCAACTTCAACCACGTGTGGATTATGAAGTTTACGATGCTTTAAAAACAAATGCAAATATTACAGAGCGTTTATTTACGTTTTATTAAAAAATCAGATTTCTGTTTATAGAATTGGAAAAAAACATGTTTCCGTTCGCTTAATAAAAGGCTCAACTGTTCAATAGAACAGTTGAGCCTTTTGCTTTGTCGGATACTTTTTTTAATAATTAATTTTGAATAAAATTTAAACAAACCCTGAGTGTTGCCGACTGTTCTTTTTGGCTTAATGGTAAATTTTCTTAAAAAATCATAATAAAAGCAGACAATCACCTAAATGGCTTTGTATTTCGGTTTATGATTACGATATTTGTAAGAAGTCATAACATTTTCCAAATGCTTTCGTTTTAGAATCTATGAAAAAATCTTCTTTCTGTTTTATAATCCCCTTTTTTTGCTTTCTTTTTTGGATCGGTTTCGGATCTAAAGCGTTTTCACAAGCGCCCATAGCCCCAGAGTTGATTCAGGACGACCCTATTGTTGCAGCTCTTGATAAGTTATATAAACTGGACTTGTTTGAAAAAGGGTATGCAAAAATTAATTATCCTAAAAACCCCAAATACCATTTTGCAATAGACTCTATTCCACACTATGATGATTTGATCTATGAAGCAAGACTTGCTAAGTTAGATGCACTTTCTCCTTTCGACCTAGAGTATAACCCTTATGTGCAGGGTTATATTAATATGTACACAATGCGCAGACGTGAGCAGGTTTCAAGAATGATGGCCCTTTCGCAATATTATTTTCCAATGTTTGAGGAGATGTTGGACAAGTATAATTTGCCTCTTGAATTAAAATATTTAGCAATTTGTGAGTCGGCATTGAACCCAATGGCAAAAAGCCGCTCGGCAGCAATGGGCTTGTGGCAATTTATGTATCCTACAGGTAAAATGTTTGGGTTAAAAGTAACTTCTTATGTTGATGAGCGATGCGACCCTTATAAATCAACTCAAGCTGCATGTGAATATTTTCAATACCTGTACGGTCTTTTTGGAGACTGGCAAATGGTGCTCGCTGCCTATAATGGCGGACCCGGTACTGTAAACAAAGCCATTCGTAGAAGCGGTGGAAAAAAAACATATTGGGAGATCCGCCCATATTTGCCTACTGAAACACAAGGGTATGTTCCGGCATTTATTGCAGTGAATTACATTATGAATTATACTTCAGAACATAATATTCAAACGGCAATTCCGAAAAAAATATTTTTAGAGGTTGATACAATTATGGTAAAACATCAGCTTTCATTTGATCAAATCTCTTCTATGCTGGATATTTCTGATGACGAACTCCAGTATTTAAATCCAAGTTACCGGAAACGTGTGATACCTGTAGTGTCGGGAGAGCCAAGCTATTTAACGCTACCCTCTCACAAAATTGCCACCTTTATTAATAATGAAGCCAATATTTACAATTTTCAAAAACCCGATGTACTTAGCATTGATGTAATAGCAAGTCAGGAAATAAAAAAGGTACACGTTGTTAAAAAGGGGGAAGGTTTAGCTGTAATTGCAAAAAAATATGGATGTACCGTTTCGGATATTAAAAGCTGGAACGGAATTACTTCTAATACAATATCAGTAGGCAAAAAACTAACAATATATGTTAATGGTAAAAAAACCGTAGAAAAAAAAACAGCTCCTTCGGCTCAAACCAATACCCCACCTATAGTGGCAAAGGTTAATAACACTGAGACTTCTACTGATGGCTTCAAACTATACACTATAAAAAAGGGGGATTCCTTATATAAAATTGCAGGAAAAAACAATACAACAGTTGATGAAATAAAACGACTGAATAATTTTGGTGTTAACTATAATTTGTTGCCAGGTAAGGTGATAAAGATTAATGTATTGTAAGGTTTCAAATAACAGGGGAAATTGTACTGGAGATGGTATATAAATTACTGGAAGTTTATCGCCAAAGCAATACAAGTTTTGGATCACAGATTTTTTAAAGGGAACAAGTATCATCAAGCAAACAATTTTTCAAGTCTAAAGAGAAAGAATTTAACATCAGTAACTCCTCTTAAATTAGCTCTAAAGAGTTTTAATTTT
>JAIOQD010000673.1 GCA_021413595.1 Bacteroidota bacterium
GCATCAAGAACAAGGCTTGGGTGTAACATGAATCCCAGCCCCTGATCACCCTTAACATTGGTAGTACCAATAAAAGAATCTTTTTTAATCCTGTTACGATGCTTGCTCAGGTTGATCTCTGTGGTATCCTGTATACAGACCACAAACTTTCCCTGGCAGGCCGCTCTGCAGTTGGAGGAAAGGTTGGAAATTATCGCCTCTTCGCTTACCTTCTCGTTGGAAAGAAAACGGTAGAAGCCCTTGGCTTCTGCTTCGTTCCTACTAAGCTGCCTAATGGAATGGACGCTGTTTCTGAACAACATGTCCAGGTTCTTGTTGCCCCTGTTTACAAGCCTGGTATCTGGAAGTGATGTAAAACCCCTTTTTTGCATCCATAAAGATGCAAATTATTAAAAAAATGTGTCCACACGATAGGATAGCTATCGGGTGACGAAATCGACTTTCCGCTCGCATAGGTGATTTCAAGTCGAAAAACGGAAATTTCACAACCCGATAGCTTTAGGGTCTTATTTAGCCATCTTCTCCCTAAGCCTGTCTGCCAGATAATAAATCACAGGCACCAGAAAAACAGTGAGAATGAGAGAGGATAATAGTCCGCCGATAATTACCCAGGCCAGACCATTCTTCCATTCTGATGCTGTACCTGAGGCCAGAGCAATTGGCAACATCCCGATGACCATCGATAAGGTAGTCATCAGAATGGGCCGCATCCTTCCCTTTCCGGCAGTAATCAATGCCTGCCTGAAGTGCATTCCTTCTGCTTTTAATTGATTGGTAAAATCCACAATTAGAATAGCATTTTTTACGACTAAACCCATTAGCATTATTAGACCAAGCAAGGCGAACAAACTCAAATTACTTAAGGACAAATTCAATGCAAGGAATGCACCAATTGCCGCTACTGGAATAGAAAACAAAACTACAAATGGATAAACAAAACTATCATAAAGTGCCACCATAATCAGGGATCCCAATGCACCAAAACTATCATTCTGTCTTTTGATGTCGCTACCCCAGGTTATTTGTATACCATTAGGTAGCGGATTTTCCTTGAGATAGGCCACTACATCATCTGCTACAGTTCCTGAAGGTCTTCCCAATGCGTCAGAAGTTAGTGTAACCGCTGGTTGGCGGTCTTTCCTTTCTAATAGGGAAGGAGAATTGTCTTGCTCAACAGTTGCAAATTGTGAAACTTCCACAGGCAACCCCATAGGGTTGATGATGGAAAGTTGTTGAACATCTTCAAAATTTTGTCGAGAGAATTTATCTAACCAAATTCTTACGGGATATTCTATGCCATTTTCTGTTATTGTTGCATCGTCATTACCAGTAAACGCTGTTCTTAGGTTCAATCCAACATAAGCTGTTGTCAAGCCCAATCGTTGCATTTTATCCTTGTCGGGAATTATTTTGTATTCCGGACTGCCAGCTTCTACAGATAGGCGAACATTATCAGCACCGGGTATTTTTTCAATTGTGGTTTTTAGTTCTTCACCGGTTTTCATCACCAAGTTCAAATTACTCCCGCTTAATGTAATTTCTATGTGTGCTGATCGAGGAATTAAACCTAAAGCGGCCATTGAATAATTTATACTCGGAAATTTTGACTTTAAGTCGTCTCTTAGTTTTTTCATAAATGTTTCTGTCGGCACATTTTTGAGTTCTTTTTTGGACTTCAATTGAATGGTAAATTCTGTTTTATTTGCAGAACCTACACCCAAACTTCCTATTCCTGTGCTTGGTCCACCAATGTTGCTGAATACCGTTGCTACTTCGGGTTGTTGAATAATGTATGTTTCAATTTTTTGAGCAATATTATTGTTTCGCTGAATAGAAGTTGATTTGTCAAATTCCAAAGCCATTTTGAATTTTCCTTGGTCACCTGTTGAGATTAGTTCTTTCCCAATAATTCCTTGCTTCATAATTCCTAACGTCATTGCAAAAAGCAACAAAACAACTCCGGTAAAAATGAGTTTATGACTCAAAACCCATTCTAATTGTCTGCCATACCAATTGGTGAAAGTTTCTAATTGATGCTCAAACCCAAGCAAGAAACGATTGAAGATATTAGTTGGCTGTAAATCTTCCTTCTTACCAATGCGCGATGCCAACCAGGGCGTAAGCGTAAAACCTACCAATAAACTGGTAAGAGTAGAAGTCACTACAACTACTGAAAACTGTTTGAGCATGTCGGCAACAAACACTTGCAAAAATAGGATTGGCAAAAAAACAACAACATCAACCAATGTGATAGATATTGCAGCATAGCCTATTTCTGTTCGTCCGTCCATAGCTGCAACTCGTTTGTCTTTTCCTTTGTCCAAATGCCTTTGAATGTTCTCCAATACTACCACAGCATCATCCACCAAAATTCCGATGATTAATGACATTGCAAGCAAGGTCATAAGGTTGAGAGTATAACCCAGCAGCCACATCACTGCAAATGCGGTAACTAAAGAAGTTGGGATGGCTACTATTACAATAAATGAATTTCTGAAACTTCTTAGAAATAAAAGCATTACCAATGAAACCAATAAT
>JAIOQD010000674.1 GCA_021413595.1 Bacteroidota bacterium
TATTCCTGTAATTGTTGCTGTTGGCAATGGATTTACGGTTATGATTATCCCCTGGCTGGCTCCTGTTGATGGATTGGCGCAAGCATCGTTGGATGTCATCACACATGATACCACCTGCCCGTTCGTTAATGTTGTGCTTATAAAAGTTACACTATTTGTTCCCACGTTCGATCCGTCTATCTGCCACTGGTAAGTTGGGGTTGTTCCACCGTTAACGGGTGTTGCCGTAAAAGTGACGCTTGCACCGGGACAGATACTTCCGCTTGGCGATACAGCAATGCTTACAGTTGGTGTTACCTGTGTTGTTACCAACATTGTTATTAAATTGGAGGTTGCGGTAGTTGGATTTGCGCAAGCTCCATTTGAAGTAAGGACACAGGTAATTACATCACTATTCAACAACGTTGAATTTGAATAAATGTTAGAATTGGTACCGGTATTCAACCCATTAAGTTGCCATTGATAAGCAGGTGTGGTTCCTCCATTGGTTGGTGTTGCAGTAAAAGTAACAATAGTGCCCGAACAAATACTTCCAGATGGTAATGCTGTTATGCTTACAGATGGTGCAACCGGGACTGTCACTGACATTGTTATTGTATTGGATGTTGCAGTGCTCGTAGATGTGCAAAGCGAATTTGAGGTGAGGATACAGGTAACAATATCATTATCTGCTAACGTTGAATTTGAATAGCCTGGAGAATTTGTTCCGGTATTCACTCCATTCAGTTGCCATTGATAAATAGGCGTTGTCCCCCCATCGGTTGGAGTAGCAGTAAAATTAACAAGTATGCCAGGACAAATGGTTGATGCACTTGAAGTGATAGTTACGCTAGGGGCAAGAGATGGGTTTTGATAAAACTCTATAACTACTCTACCATTACCGGCTCTGGTGAAGGTGACCATATTACCTGTGCCAATACCCGGGCTGGCTGAACTCACCCATGCCGTATAATCCGCATCAGTCACATTAGGTGGCTCTTTATAAACCAATGGATACACATTCCAATTTCCAAAATCAGTTGAGGCTGACGATAATCCGCTAGTTATAGAAGAATGTACAAAATTAGTTCCTCCTTCTCCGGCATAATATATTCCATTACCTGATAGGCGTAAAGTCATTAATCCTCCACTGTAACCACCTCCAGCTCCTCCTCCACTTTTAACTCCTCCATTTTCTCCTTGAAAATTCGGCATCCCGCCACCAAAAGTAACATCCCCACCTTGTCCGCCTGAGGTACAATAGGTATTTGGAGCATCTCTTTCTGAACTACCACCCCCACCGGCTATCAGCAATGCTCTCGACTGATCATTTGCCGTTATTGCTGCTGTTCCGTTAAAAAGCCCTGACAAGCCTCCCCCAAAACCACCATAATTCAGAGCGGAGTACGCCCCTCCAAAACCGTAAGATACAACATCAGTTGTTCCATCGCAGGCGCCACCTTCGCCTACCATTATTGAAAACACATCTCCGGGGCTTACAGTTAAAAAGCCTTCCACATAACCTCCTGCTCCTGCGCCAGCAGTCTCAAAGTTATAAGTAGAGCCCCCTCCACCAGCGCCCCATACTTTTATTTTCATCTGAATTGCACAAGAAGGGACTGTGAGTAACTGATCGGCTCCGGTATAATTAAAAATCTGTTTGGAAAGAAAAACATTTTGTGAACTGCTTTTATTGAAAGACAAGAGAAGGAATAATAGCAAAATAATTCCGGCAAAATAATTATTGCCCAAAACAATGCTATTCATTTTCAAAATGAAACCATTATTTGAATTGCTTCTACTATATCTAAAATTTGTTTTCAATTATCGCACTAGTGTAACAATCCCACTATAGCTATGTTTACCCATCTTAAAGTCCTTAACTTTAATCGTATAAACATATGCATCACCTTGAGCCATTTCAGTACCTCCATTTGCTTTACCATCCCAGGGTTTACTAATATCATCCGATCGGTAAATCAGATTTCCCCAACGATCAAAAATTGACATTTCAAATTCTTTGATATAAACACCTTTGCCAGTAAAAAAGTCGTTTATACCATCACCATCCGGTGTAAATACGTTTGGAATATAAAAAACAAAGTCAGGTTCAATAATTATGGTTTGAAAAGCGCTGTCAACACAGCCGTATGTAGTAGATGTGACCAATGTAATTGTGAAGGAACCTGTATCTGAATAAGTATGAGGGGGAGGATTAAATAGTGCAGATGATGTTAAATCGCCAAAACTCCAATTCCATATATTGGCTCCGATAGAAAGATCTGTAATTGAAATGACCGGATCTATAATCGTTGTTATTTCCGGCTGAGCATTAAAACCCGCAACAGGAGCTGGATATGCGGTAATATAATTATTTTTAGATAAGGTGCTTATACAACCACTATCCGAAGTAACTGTTATTGTAACATTAAATGTTTTGGCGGAATAAACAGAATCGTTGGTATAACAATGATCAAAAGTTTGTGAATTATTTATAACACTTCCATCTCCAAGGTTCCATACCCAACCTACGTTAACACCTGTTGAAAGTGCTGAATGATCCTGAAAGGAGATACACAGCGGTTCACAGCCGATGGTATCGGTCGATGTGAAACTTACAACAGGGTTGGGGTTAACAATACTTGTTTTAGTAATGGAATCCTGACAGCCAAAATTGGAAATAACCATTAATTCAACTGGATAAGAACCGTTACTTGCATATAAATGGGAAGGGTTTTGATTGCTGTTAAAGGCGCTGCCATCTCCAAAATTCCAGACCCAGGATTGTATAGTATCTGTTGTAGCGATGCTTGATAAATTATTGAATTGCATAGCGCTTCCATCACAAACATTCGCGCGGTTGAATTGCACAATTGGCAATGGATGAACCACCACACTTTTTATTGTTGTGTCATTACAACTATTATTTGAAGTAACTATTAATGAAACAATGTAGGTTCCCGGGTTTGAAAATGTATGCGTAGGATCTTGAATGGTGGCTATTGCACTGCCATCACCAAAATTCCAGACCCAGCCCGAAATGCTTCCACCTGAAACAATTGATAAATCATTAAAACTCATTGGCCGGCCTAAACAAACATTCGTAAAACTAAAATCGCCTACAGGCATTGGAAATATTGTAATGGAATCTTTTAAAGTATCCGCACAGCCAAGATTGGATGAATAGGAAATCAGAATAACCTCATAATTTCCGGGACTTGCAAACAAATGGCTTGGATTATATTCTGTTGTATTTAATGCCAAACCATCACCAAAATTCCAGGACCAGTTTGCAACACTCCCGGTGGCAGGATCCAATGTAGTGTTTGTAAATGCAGCTGAATCAAATAAACAAGTATTGTTAAATGTGAATCCGCTAACTGGTGGATCAAAAACATTTACTGGAATAGTAAGCGTATCAGCACATGCATCTGCAGTTGTGGCAATTAATGCAACATTATATGATCCTGCACTCGCATAATAATGATTTAGGTTTACTAAATTACCGGTAGGGCCACTATCGCCAAAAGTCCATAAATAATTTGAAATGGAAGCCGGCAAATTCACGGTTGAAGTATTTGTAAA
>JAIOQD010000017.1 GCA_021413595.1 Bacteroidota bacterium
AAAACGAAAACCGCGAAAAATGTTTTGATCTGTTCCACCAATTGAACTATACAACATTTATTGTACAGGATAATAAATTGGTCAAGTTTGATAACACACAACCCAAAACTCAGAATTTCATATTTCTCCCTTCATAAAATCCGTATTTTCGCCTGATGCAAAAGAAATTTGTAGCCAATCTTGCTTTTTTACTTTTTATGAATTTATTCATAAAATCCATTTATATTTTAGGGTTTGAAACGCAGGTGCAAAACGAAGTTGGGGCGGCCAGTTATGGAATTTATTTTGCCATCTTCAATTTTTCTTTCCTACTGACCATTGTTCTTGATTTTGGAATTACCAATTTTAATAACAAGAATATAGCGCAGAACAATCATTTACTTACCAAACATTTTTCGGGTTTATTTACATTAAAAATATTACTTGCCGTTATTTATATTATAGTAGTAGTAGTAGCTGGTCTATTGATCGGGTATGATACCAGGTTGATGAAATTGCTACTGGTGCAAGGGTTTAATATGTTTTTGTTGTTTTTTATTAATTACCTGCGCTCTAATTTGGCCGGTTTACATTTGTTCAAAACGGATGCTATTGTTTCAATATTAGATAGGTCAATATTGATAGTTTTATGTATAGTAATGCTTAAAACCGATATGCTAAAGGAGCCTGATGGAATCATGTATTTTGTATATGCCCAAACAATTGGTTATTCTATAAGTGTAATAACCGCATTTTTAATTATTCTTAATAAAACACATACTTTTAAATTAAAATGGAATTGGGCATTTTCATTAATGATCCTGAAAAAAAGTTTACCTTTTGCTATTCTTACATTATTAATGTCGTTCTATAATCGTATTGATACCGTAATGATTGAACGTATGCTCCCCAAAGGAGTGGGGGATGTTCAGTCGGGTATTTATGCACAGGCATTTCGTTTATTGGATGCAACTAATATGATCGCCTTTTTAACAGCGGGGATGTTATTACCTATATTTTCCAGAATGTTGAAACACAAGGAGTCTGTGGAATCGTTGGTAAAACTGATAAGTACCTTATTGCTTACACCAGCTATTGTTATTGGTGTTGGTTGTGTTTTTTACAGTAAAGAACTAATGGGTTTACTTTATCAGGTTCATGTTGAAGAATCAGCAAAGATTTTCAGTTTACTTATGTTGAGTTTTATTGCTGTTTCTACAACGTATATTTTCGGAACCTTATTAACGGCAAATGGAAATATGAAACAGCTCAATACAATGGCTGCTTTTGGTATGATATTGAATATTACTTTAAATCTACTACTAATTAGGCAGTTTGAAGCCTATGGTTCGGCAATTTCAAGTATGATAACGCAATTCTTAACAGCCATTATACAGGTGATGATTGCGCAACGTATTTTTAAATTTAAGATCAATTATAGATTAATTAATACCTTAATAATGTTCGCAATTGGCGTTGTAGCAATTAATTATGGTTCAAGAATGCTTGATTTAAATTGGATGATGAGTTTTGTACTAATGGTAGTAACCTCTGTTCTGTGGGCTTTTGTATCGGGAATTATAAGTATTAAGGGTATTTTTCGTATCCTTAAGTACGGGTAGCTTTTATTGTTTTTTGTATGTGGATCCTCATAATTTGAGAATGAGTGCCATCAAAAATCCGAAATCCGCAATTTTTCTTATTTTTGTCAACTTAACTAAATTTTAGATTTATTAAAATGAACAAGAAAGAGCAATTGACAGAAGATTTCAACTCGTTAAATATATTACATTTTATTTACAAATGGCGTATGTCCCTTATCATTATTGGTATAGGCACTTTTGTAATTTCAAGTATCATTTCCTTAACTATTCAAGAAAAATATAAATCCACAGTAATTTTATTTCCCGCCACCACCAGCTCCATTTCAAAAGCACTTTTAAGTGATAATAGTTTTAAGCAAGATGACGTTCTTGCCTTTGGTGCAGAAGAAGAGGCCGAACAAATGCTTCAGATCCTGAATTCTGACGAAATAAGAACAAAAATCTCAGAAAAATATAATCTCTTGAAGCATTATGATATCGATACTTCTGATAAATTTAAACGCACCAAACTATACGATGAATTTCAAAGTAATATTACCTTCAAGCGAACCGAATATATGTCGGTTAAAATTGTGGTGTTGGACGTTAATCCCGATACAGCAGCACTTATAGCGAATGATATCGCTGCTTTACACGACTCTACGAAAATACGCATGCAGCGGGAACGTGCAACACAGGCATTGATAATTGTTAGAAAGGAATATTTAGAAAAGGAAGCAGATGTGAACGCCATGACCGATTCTATAAAAGTAATTAATAGCTACGGGCTTTATGATTATGAATCTCAGTCGGAGGTTACTACAGGACAATATGCAATTGCAATTTCAAAGGGTGACCAGCGTGCTATTAAAGCATTGGAAGAAAAGTTAAAAGTAATCGCTAATTACGGAAGTGTGTATGTATCATTGCGTGATAATCTGGAGTTCCAACGAAAACAATTGAACCTGCTTAAAACAAAATATGAAGGGACCAAAGTGGATGTGGAACAAGTGTTACCACAGAAATTTATTGTAAGTAATGCCTATCCGGCCGAAAAAAAATCATATCCTGTACGCTGGATAATTGTTGTGGTTTCCACCATGGCTTCTTTGCTAATGGCCATTATTGCTATCTTATTGATTGAAAATATTAAACAATTCAATTTTAAAAAATAGCCCTGTTCAATTTTTCATTTTCCTTGTTTTTGAAAACTTTATGTTTTAAAAACGGAAAATAATTTTAAATAATAGCAGTGTTTATTTCAACAGCTAATTATTAATGTAATGCAAGAAGATATGCAAAATAGTTCGTATTTTATTAAGCTAATTATAAAATGGAAATTTCATTTTATGGTCATTAGTGTTTCCACTATTGTTGTTTCCGCTGTTTTTTCATCTGAATTTTTTATTAAGCCCAGATACAAATCCTTTGCGATCGTTTATCCGTCTAATATTATCCCATATAGTTCTGAAACTCCATCTGAACAGTTATTGCAATTGTTGGAATCAGCAGATATCCGTAACTCAGTGGTTAGTAAATTTAAGTTGGCAGCGCATTATAATATTGATACCTCTGGAAAGGCCGGGCTTTACGACTTAATTACTGCCTATCAATCAAATGTGGAAGTTAGACGAACACAATTTAATTCAATTGAAATTAAGGTATTTGATACGGATGCACAAATCGCTTCTGATATGGTAACTGAAATTATCAATGCTTTAAATTTAAAAGCGAGAAGCCTTCAGCGGGAAAAAACAAAAGAAGTATTGGTGATAGTCAGTAATCAGTTGCAGCTGAAAAGGAGGCAGGTAGATTCGGTAAATGCTATTCTACAGGAATTGAGAGTTAAATATCAATTGTTGGATTATGAGGTGCAGGTCAAAGAAGTTACTAAAAGTTATTTAAAGGCGCTAAGTAGTGGTGCACGAAAAGAAAACTTAAAAGATATTGATGTTTTGATGCGCAACCTTGAGGAAAAAGGAGGGGAATATTATCAAATGAAGGAAACATTTGATA
>JAIOQD010000626.1:0-2909 GCA_021413595.1 Bacteroidota bacterium
AGTCGTACCGATATTAAATCAGTCTCCTACACTCAAAAAAAATTGTCGGACTTAATTAATTTAAAGTGGATATTTTTTTTATTGCTTTCCTTATTAAGCTTCGAATGGTTTATGCGTAAAAGAAATGGAGCGTATTAATCAAAGGCGTTCCCCATTCTATATCAAGAAAGGGTCGGGCTTTTCGTTCCAATCTTTTCTATAAAGAAAAGGATTTACACGGAATTTATTCTTCAGAGAAGAATGTATCCTGAGCTTTTGTCGAAGAAATCTCTAACTCAACATTTTCATTGCATTCTACTTCCCAATCACCTTAAATTCCGTACGTCTGTTAATGGCGCGGTTTTCATCAGTATCATTTTTAACTTTGGGCTTGGTATCTCCATAACCCACATAAGTTAGGCGTTTCAAATCAATACCATTGGCAATTAAATATTCATAAACTGATTTAGCCCTGTTTTGTGATAATAGCTGATTCATCTTTTTATCACCTACATTATCGGTATGTCCACTTAATTGAATACGTAATGTTTTGTTTACGGTTAAAAAAGCAACTAATTTATTCAACTCCACTTTTGATTCGGGTTTCAGATCAAATTTAGCAGTTTCAAAAAATACATTTTTTAATTCAACAACATTCCCATTATATATTGGTTCTAAAGGCACATCCATTGTAAAAGGTTTTGTTTTATCAACCGATTCTTTCAAAGAAAAATTTGCGGAATAAAATAAATAACCACTCTGCGAAACATTTAATGCGTAATTTTTATCGATGGGAAGTGTTACCAAAAACTCACCATTACCAGAGTTTGCATCAGATATTATAACCTGTTTTGCTGTTGCCAGATCGATCAATTCAAAATGAGCACCTAGAGGCTGTTTTGTTTTTGCATCAAATACCTTACCTTTCACGTACGTAATCTTTTCGGGACGAATGGCATCATATAATTCAAATTGGTACAGATCCAATCCACCAAAACCTCCTTCGCGGCTAGAAGCAAAATAAGCCAGATTGCCGGCTCCATTCACCAATAAGCTATTTTCATCCGTAAAAGTATTTATTGGATATCCCAAATTTACAGGTGTTCCCCATTCTCCGGTTACATTTTTTCTTACAACATAAATATCCAATTTGCCCATTCCAATATGTCCGTTTGAGCTGAAGTACAGTGTATTACCATCAGGGTGAATAAAAACAGACTCTTCTTTACCTGCAGTATTTATTTTTTTTCCAATATTTGTTGGAGCTCCCCAACTACCGTCTTCTTTTAAAGTAGAATACCAAATATCAGACCCACCAAAACCGCCCGGGCGGCTACTTACAAAGTATAATGTTTTTCCATCCGCTGAAAATGATGGTTGTGTTTCCCAATATTTAGTATTTACAACCGGTCCTAAATTATATGGTCGTGCCCAGTTTTTTCCCACTTTCTGAGAATAAAAAATATCACAGCTTCCATATCCTTTACGGTTCGAACCATAAGAATTATCCATTTCGGCACAGGCAATAAAAAACAAAATCTGACCATCGGCTGAAATACTTGGTGCGCCTTCATTACCAGGGGTATTAATTCCACTACCAAGAAAAGTTGCGGGTGCCCAAACTCCATTTATTTTTTCACTCACTAAAAAATCTTCTTGTAAAGGACTAGTTGTGGTACGATTATTTCTGGTATATAAAAAAGTTAAATCATCAGCAGTAATAGCCGGGAAATACTCATCTAAGTTAGAGTTCAGAGCCTCACCCATATTTTTAGGGGCGAAGGGTACCGGATTTTTCAAAGCCTCAATTGCGAAAACACAATTGCTTAATTGCTGTTCAGCTAAATCTCTCGAATCAGGATTAAGGTTTTTATTTTTTAAAAATGTTTCATAATCCAATTTTGCATCTACATATTTCCCAATAGAAACTTCAATATTCGCTAGAAGAAAATATGCTTTTTTATCAAAGGTTGGACTGATCTGAAGAGCCTTTGTATATTCAGCAATAGCATCCTGAAATTTATTAGCTTCGGTATAAATTTGCGCCAATAAATAATGAGGTTCAATAAAAGTGGGGTCTTTTTCTATGGCTTTTTTTGTATTCACCCGGTGGCATTTGAGCTTTACAGGAAAGTATTGTAAAGAGTACAAGAGCTATGACAATAAACTTTTTCATAATATTATTATTAATTCAACTATTGAGCCACAATTAAATTATGGGATATTCATGTACTTATGCGTTTGCAATGATACATTCCATTTCGGGTTTGCCATTACATAATCTACAATAAGCGGCATCATTTCTTTTGCCTTGCTCCATTCAGGCTGAAGGAATAGTTTACAACCTTCAGCTACTTGTGCTGCATTCTTTTCAGCCCATTCAAAATCATTCTTATTGTGAACAATTATCTTTAATTCATTGGCCTTTTTAAAATTAACCTCTAATGGCTGACTTGTTTTTTTTGGAGAAAGACAAACCCAGTCCCATGTTCCGGTAAGTAAATAAGCACCTGATGTTTCAATAAATGTTTGTATTCCTTTGCTTTTAAACTGCCTGGTAATGTATTCTAAGTTATACATACTTGGCTCACCACCTGTTACAACTACCGCCTTTGCAGGATACTTATCTGCATTATCTACAATAGTATCAACCGCAGTAAGAGGGTGCAACGAGGCATCCCAACTTTCTTTAACATCACACCAATGGCAACCAACATCACAGCCTCCAACGCGAATAAAATAAGCAGGTTTACCGGAATGAAAACCCTCGCCCTGAATGGTATAAAACTCTTCCATCAATGGCAATTCAAGCCCCTGCTCCAATAATGTTCTATCTTTTTGTTTTGTTTCCATATATGCTGTAGCCCCCTGACAGGGTTTCAAACCCTGTTAGGGGTATTTTATCTTGCTAAATCCTTGCTCTATAATGT
>JAIOQD010000626.1:2914-4607 GCA_021413595.1 Bacteroidota bacterium
CCTTGCTCAATAATGTTTCTTAGTTTTGCTGTATTATCAGCCTTAACCTGGTTTGAAACCATGTTAGGGCTATATCGAATTTATCGTTAATATCGATAGTTCATAATCAAGCGGATCAAATTGCCCCTTTAGATCGGCAATCAACTTTTTACCTGATCTTAAATAATAAGGTACAATATTTTCATACCGTTCCTGCAAGGCTCCTTCCGGGAAAAACTTATCTTTTATTTTTTTTATCTGATTGAGGTTTGTTTCTTGCTTTTGTTTTTCAGACCGCATCAATTTGCTTTCTATGTTTTTTAATGCATTCAAGGCTTTTTGCAGCTCAGCTTCTACACTTCCCTTTAATGTTACATCTACAGCCATTGCTTTTTGAGAAATCTCCGCAAAAATAGTTGAAATTTTCAGTTCCTGTTCCTTTAATGACAGTTCGGAGTTTGCATTTTTATTTACAAATTCTTTGATCAAAACATCAATGTCTTTAAAAAGTTCGTTAATTGTAAATCCTAATTTTTGAATTTGCTGATTTGTTTTTTCATCGGTCAACAATGCAAAATTGCGAGGGATTAATGCGGGGAAATTGATCTTGTGATGATCGAACATCCTCTTGTATTCCAACCAATATGCTAATTCGCCTGGCCCGCCTATATAGGCTAAATTGGGTAATATCATTTGTTGATAAACTGGCCTCAGTACAACATTAGGGCTAAAACGTTCCGGGTGATCGGCAAGCACTTTAAGCAATTCATCCTTTGTAAAAGTTATTGAAGTGTTTACAACATTAAAAACATCCCTCCTACCCTCTTCTAAAGAAGTATTATGTGTATGTTCGATCCGTTCACGTAAATTATCAATCATATAAAAACAATTGATCTCCCGGGGATTTACCTGTGCTTTAAAACCAGCTTTTTCAAGTTCAAAAATTGTTTCGTTAACTAATTTATGATTGGTATTATTAATTAAATCGTCTTTAATAATCTCAGAAAATTCATTTTTAAAACGTGAATCGCTCCCGTCCAATATCACTAAACCATAATGTAAAAATAGCTGATGAACCAAGTAACGCGTGGCATCCGAAAGGTTTGAGTTTTTTAAATAGGCATCAGTAAACAGCTGAACTAATTCTTTTGAATTTTCCGATTCGCCTAAAATTTGTTTTAACTCTTCAATTACCACATTCAAAGAATCCGTTTTTAATTTACCAACAGCCCCCTTTGCATCTGCATTCCAGGATATTTTTTTTCCAAATAAATTAATGCTTTGAATCTCTGCAAAATCATGATCTTCACTTGCCATCCAATAAACAGGAACAAAATTATTTTCAGGATAGTTCTTTTTTAATGTTTCGGCAAGATTAATTGTGGAGATTATTTTATAAATAAAATACAAGGGCCCCGTAAAAAGGCACAGTTGATGACCCGTACAAACAGTGAATGTATTTTTACTCAGAAGAAGTTCTATATTCGTTTTTTGTAAATCACAAGCCTCAATAGTTGAATATTGCTCCCTCAATACTGTCACAAGCAATGTTCTGTTTATATTTTCTGTTGATTTATCATCAATGACCTGCCGAAAACCTTCTATTTTAGGCTCATAAGCATAAAACTTACGTAAGGTAGTATCACCACTTATATAATCAAGAAACAATTTTGAAAATTGTCCGGTTTCAACTAATGGTATTTTCGATTTTTTT
>JAIOQD010000627.1 GCA_021413595.1 Bacteroidota bacterium
TGCATACAATTTCATAAAAAAACGAAAAAAAATTCACGAATTATGTTTTTAAAATTTTGGACTCTGAGTGGAAAATCGTTAACTTTGAGAAAACTAAAATTAAAACATTATGAGTGCCACAGCCATTAAAATAGAGTTAAAAGAACTTATAGAAAAGGAAAGGGATTTAAGCATATTAAAAGCCATTAAGGCTCTGTTAAGAAAAACGACTCTTGACAATATCCTTCGTAAAAAGCTTAGCCAAAGGGCATTGCGGTCCGAAGAAGATATTAATTCGGGACGGGTGTTGAATAGAAAAGAAATCATTCGCCAAACCGACAAACTAATCAAAAAATGAAATTAGTTTATACCCAACAGGCGTTAATAAGTTTGGAAGAATCTTTAGAATTTATTGCTCCACACGTAAGTGGTGAAACTTTAGAAACTATACGAAACAGCATATTAGACCGGGCAGATAAACTTATTAAAAATCCATCTTCAGGCAGACGGGAAGAATACCTGGAACATCTAGGGCTTAATCACCGGAGGGTTATTGACTCACATTACAAAATCATTTATCGTATAATTGACCGAACTATTTACATAACGGACATCTTCGACAGCCGACAAGACCCTGCAAAAATGAAAGGATAATATGAACCTAACAATGCAAGCTTCTGAACATGGTAACGCATGATCTACTGTTTTTCGTCCATTAAAAAAATATTTGTTTGTCGAATGTTATTTGGACAATTAGAATTAACATTGTACGACCGAAAAGAAAGAACCACGGCAACTAACAGCTAAGGTTTCGTTGCGCCCGCAGGGCGAACAATGAAACCGATGTTGCACGGAACCGCTTATGCGGAGGGGGATATCAGGTTATGGGGATTGCGTCTTGTTTTTCAGGACGCTTTTGTTTTTTTAGAGGTTTACATTTTGAGAAATGTGACTTTTTCCCTCTTTTTTTAAAATTGCATTGATGCTTTGTGTTTAAACAATTTTCTTTTTTTGTTTAATTTGGCCAACAGGCAAAGCGCAGCCATACCGCATTTTGCAGTAAATTGGATTAATTCATTTGTAAATTTTTGAGTGTTTTTTTGTATTTATCTGCCACCTTATGGGTGGACCACGCTGGTCAAAAAGCTGCACATACACATTAACATACGCATTAACAGAAAAGATTATAGCGACAATCAACATTTCAGAAAATTATGTTGCATATACTGACAAAGTAAAAAAATATTGCGATAAAAGAAGATATACAATTGAGGACTTTGTCCGCGAATCTGCCGTAGAACTTGAAGATTATGAGTTTTTACAAGCCCCTTTATAATTAACCACGAACAATAATATGAGCGCAGAAAACAAGTTAAGACTTTCAAATGTAGACAGATATTGAGAAATGGTATAAAACATATTAGGCAATGGTATTAGCAATTTTATTGCTTTAAAAATGTTCGCATAAAAAAACACCATGCAAAAAAGCATGGTGTTTTTAAGATATTTTAAAAGAAAAAAATCCCAATTCAAATTTTATTGAATAATTACTTTCCCTGTATGAATAAGCATGTTGTTTTCAGATAGTGAATAAAAATACATTCCGTTTGGCAATGATTTCGCATCAATAACAACTGAAGTAGTAAAAGCCGGGATTACCATTTTTATTAGCGATTTACCCAAAACATCATACAAAATAAACTCACAAGCTTCCACCTCAGGAACAGAGAATTTTAGGGTAGCTGTTTGATGAAAAGGATTCGGATAAATGCTGATGGCTTTGTTTAGTTCATTATCAGCTATTCCCACAGTACTAACAGAAGTATAAGATGCCGACCAGCCAACATCAGTTACTGAACCGTTAGATGTAAAAACAACTTTCATTGCACTACCCGGCAATGTTAGTGATGATGGAACACTATTACCACTATAAGATCCAATCTGACTAGCAGGTGATGTTGAATTGTCATATACTTTTACAAAATCCATTCCTCCCTGTGTACCAAAATCACTAAAAGTAAGCGTTATGGAGCTTGTATTTGCGGGTTGTATAAGCCAGGTACAATTGGCACCATCGCTGTAATTATCAGTTCCACTTCCATCGTTAAAGCTGCCAGAAGCAGCAGTGAGCGTGGTAGATCCACTACAATACTCAGGAGGAGCAATAGTAGAGGTATAGGATGCTGACCAACCAAGATCTGTTATTGAATTGTTTGTTGTAAATTCAACTAACATAGCACCACCCGATGATAGTACAACCGGTGAAGGAATAGTACCACCGCTATATGATCCTATCAATGTAGGTGGAGAACTGGAATAATCATATACTTTTATAAAATCCTGCCCTGCTTCTGTATTAAATGCTGCGAATGTTAATGTAATGGACGTTGCAGCAGGAGGTTGTATAAGCCATGTACAATTAGCATTATTGCCATAATTAGAAGAGCTGCTTCCATCAGAAAAAGCTCCGGAGGATGCTGTTAAAGTGGTGTTACCATTACAGAAAACAGGAGGTGCTGTGGTAGAAGTATAAGAAGCTGCCCATCCGGCACCCTCGTATGAATGATCAGTGGTAAAACGAATATACATTGCACCACCGGTAGATGTTATAGTACCTGGAAAGGTAACATCAGTTACAGTGGCTATCAAAGCAGCCAGAGTGTCGCTACCATCATAAATTCTAACTTTGTCGGAAGGTTGATAAAGCTCAAGATCAAGCGCAGTGAATGTTAAACTAATAGTTCCCGCTCCTGCCGGTGAAATAAGCCAAAAGCAATCCAAATTATCAATATAATCACTGCTCCCGCTCCCATCTGTTAAACTACCCGATGCAGAATTTAATACCATTGCAGTGCCCGAACATTGCGCTACAGCTGATTGTGTGAGTAAAATAGCAGCAAAAATAAAAGTGTAGATTGTCTTCATGAAAAAAAATTAGTTAGTGATAATTAGTAATGCTTATTAATAATTAATCGTTTCTAAATAAGTTTTTGAAAACAGATTAGAAACGATTAATTTTTCTTGATTATTTTTACTTCTTAAGGTACTAGTTGGCAATCATTGATTGTATATTCAATATCCAATTTGTTTTTTACTAATTTATTATTGTAAACAGTTCTTACAACATAAGAAAGAGGAACACCTGCTTTTAGATCAGCTGAATTTCCAAGTTGATTGGTTAATGAACTCAAAGTACTAGCGTTGATCGCAGAAAATGTACTTTGTGTTTCACCTCCAAGAGCAACCACTTTAACTGATAGATCATCTAAAGAAGATAAATAATTCGCATCCACGTTACCACTTACCGGTGCATTGCTAAAACTTACATTGATAGCTGCGGATATTTCCATTTTAGAAGAGCTCGATTCAATTAGCAAATAAAATACTCTTCCGTAAGTTACATCCGATACGTAACAAGCAGGGTTACCCGGAGAAACGTATTTCGCAAGATCCAATGGTGTAACAGATGGGTCAAAGAAATCATCAAAAGAAGGTGGAATATCATAACTCATTGTATAGAATGATTGTTTTAAAACAACCAAATAATGATTCAAAGTAGAGTTGTTTGAAAATGAAAGGTTCGCCATAACTGTTACAGGAACTATTTCAACATTTAATCCCAATGCTAATGCCAATTCTTCTTTTGTTTTTACATTTTCGTGTTGGAAAGTAAAACGAGCCGGCATTACTTCATTATTATCATTAACAATATCGTTTAATGCTTGTGTGATCAAACTTTTCTTTACTTCAGTCACATTTACATAAACCGAATTTGATCCATTAATGATATCAATTGATACAGTTCCACTTCCACGTCTTACTGCAACAACATCAGGTGTAGCTTGGTTTAAAGAAGCCCCTTGTAATAAACTACCAGGGTAAACTACAGAAACGTTAGGATCGTAAAGTGGAAAATCCTGATTTCCTTGCATTACATTCCAAGTGCTGTTAGTACAATTCCAGGTACCGCTATCCACAGGAACAGAAGAAGTAGAAACGTTAGAAAGAATTTTTTGATTACTAAATGAAGCAAACTCACCACCTGAAGCCAAAACTGTTTCGAAAGAAACTCCATCTTGTGGAGAGGTATCTTTCTTACACGAATTTAAAGTAAACATGGCACCTGCCGCAACTAAAACACCGATAAACTTAAATTGTAATTGTTTTTTCATTCGTTTCCTTTTAAGAAATTTAGTTAGAATAAAGTGAATTATTAATTTTACAAAGAGATACTACAAAACTATTGTTAAGGCTTGATTGACTATCCGCTAAGGACTGATGAGAGTTGTAACAAGTATTGTTACGGAAGAGTACTTTAATCATTTTTAGCGGTTTAAGGAACAAATGAATTAACATTTATTCTTTCTAGGTTGAACACTAACTTATTATTGAACGGGACAAATGTACAACCCGATTTTTAAAAAAGCAAATTTATTTTTCACGATTATGTAACTGCCACTAAATCAACAACCTAACAAAAAAAATGTAAACCCATAGAACGCGGATAACACGGATAACACGGATGCAACGGATCCTCACACATAAAATCTGAGAAAATCAGTAATATCCAGGTTATCCGTGCTCCATATTTATTTTTTACGCATCTTATCAGTTTTGCGAAATAGCCTCAATTCGTTTATTCGCAGATTATTAGTAATTTCGCGATCCGATTTTTAAACTGAAGATCTTATAACAGAAGAATGGACAACATTAGAAATTTTTGCATTATTGCACATATCGATCACGGAAAAAGCACTCTTGCCGATCGTTTGCTTGAATATACCAATACTATTAACAAGCGTGATATGCAGGCTCAGGTTCTTGATGATATGGATCTGGAGAAAGAGCGTGGCATCACTATTAAAAGCCATGCTATTCAAATGGATTATGAATATCAGGGTAAAAAGTATGTTTTAAATTTAATTGATACTCCCGGCCACGTTGATTTTTCTTACGAAGTATCCCGTTCCATTGCTGCCTGTGAAGGGGCATTGCTCATAGTTGATGCTGCGCAAGGTATTCAGGCGCAAACCATTTCTAATTTATACCTTGCTTTAGGCAATGACCTGGAAATTATCCCTATTTTAAATAAAATCGATTTACCAAGCGCTGAACCTGAAGCTGTTAAGGATCAGATCGTTGAATTACTTGGCTGTAAACGTGAAGAAATTATTTCAGCATCGGGTAAAACCGGACTTGGAGTATTTGACATCTTAGGTGCAATTATTGAACGTATCCCTGCTCCAAAAGGCGACCCTGAAAAGCCCTTACAAGCTTTGATCTTTGATTCGGTGTATAACTCCTTCAGAGGAATCATCGCTTATTTTAAGATCCAAAATGGCACACTAAAAAAAGGCGAAAAAGTAAAATTTGTTGCCACCGGAAAAGAATACAATGCCGATGAAATAGGTGTTTTAAGATTAAAGCAAGAGCCACGCAACGAAATTAAAACAGGCGATGTTGGGTATATTATTTCTGGAATTAAAGATGCACGCGAAGTTAAGGTAGGAGACACTATTACAAGCGTATTACGCCCTTCTATTGCAGCTATTAAAGGTTTTGAAGATGTAAAACCAATGGTATTTGCCGGTATTTACCCGGTTGATACCGATGATTTTGAGGACTTACGCTATTCAATGGAAAAGCTCCAACTGAATGATGCCTCTTTAACATGGGAGCCCGAATCATCTGCTGCGCTTGGTTTTGGCTTTCGATGTGGATTTTTGGGAATGTTGCACATGGAGATTATTCAGGAGCGATTGGAACGCGAGTTTAATATGACTGTGATAACAACTGTTCCCAACGTATCCTACCATGCGTATAGTACAAAGGATGAATTGATGATCGTGAACAACCCCTCCGATCTGCCCGACCCAAGCAAACTCGACCGTGTGGAAGAACCTTATATAAAAGCGCAGATCATCACCAAATCGGAATTTGTGGGCAATATCATGACCTTATGTATTGGTAAACGTGGTAATTTAACAAACCAGGTTTATTTAACTACCGACCGTGTAGAGCTTATGTTTGATATGCCTTTGGGCGAGATTGTATTTGATTTTTATGATCGGTTAAAAACAATTTCTAAAGGTTATGCTTCTTTTGATTACCAACCATTGGATTATCGCCAGAGTTATTTGGTAAAGCTTGATATTCTTTTAAATGCAGAGCCTGTAGATGCCTTGTCGTCACTTATTCACCGCGACAATGCATACGAATTTGGTAAAAAAATGTGTGAGAAATTAAAAGAATTAATTCCTCGCCAGCAATTTGAGATTCCTATACAAGCTGCTATTGGTGCTAAGATCATTGCACGCGAAACAATAAAAGCAATGCGTAAAGATGTTACCGCCAAATGTTATGGTGGTGATATTTCCCGTAAACGTAAACTTCTTGAAAAACAAAAAGAAGGTAAAAAACGTATGCGCTCCGTTGGTAATGTGGAGATCCCACAAAGTGCATTTATGGCCGTGTTGAAGCTGAATGATTAGGATGCATCAATTATTTGCATGATAGCTCTAGGCCAATAAAATTAACCACATAGAGACATAGAAAAACAGGTTTTCTTCAGAAAGCAAAGTTTTACATAGTCTATCTTTTTCAAGGCTCTCCCTTTATAAGAAATCCCTATGCCTCTATGTGGTTAATTTTGGTTGTAAGTTTACTCAAAAACAGGGATCTGCTCCAAATACTGATATGCATTGTTTGTATAATCCATCAAACAACAAAAATGATGCATACCGTTGGTTACTACTGGTTACTTCACTTTAAAAACCATGTTGTATCTTGCGATCTGGTCGAAAACATCCTGATTAATTTTAACTTCAGGGGCTTTGCATTCCACCATTAAATGAGGCGTTCCTTCTTTGTTGTACACCAACACATCCATTCGTTTTTGCAGCTGATTGTATTTTAACCCGGCCTCTACGGCTATTAATGAAGCCGGGTACTTCTTATCCTGTATCAAAAACTGTAAAAAATTCTGACGCACCCATTCCTCAGGAGTAAGCACCACATATTTTTTCCTGATCGAATCAAAAATTTGTGTGCGTACCCCTTGTTGTTTAAGCTTAAACTGATAGGTAGGTAAATTTAGTGTTTTCATTCTTTTATGAATACTTAACCTTCAGTAAGGTTCGGTATTTTTTTAACAAATATTTTGTAACAAGGTATCTTTTACAATTCTTAATTACTAATTTCGCTGAGAGAAATTTTTCTCGAAAATAGCGAAAAGATTCGTTATTCGTAAATATTCCTAAACGTAAATATATGAAAAGCAAAGAAGATATAGTAGCAAACTGGTTACCTCGTTATACCGGTACGCCCTTAAAAGCATTTGGTAAATACATTCTGCTAACCAATTTTAGCAAATATGTAAAAATGTTTGCCGACTGGAACGGTGTGCCAATAGATGGCTTGGATATGCCTATGCCCAATGCAACAGCAAATGGTATTACCATTATTAATTTTAGCATGGGTAGTGCAAATGCTGCTACTATCATGGATCTCTTAAGTGCCATTGAACCAAAGGCTGTTTTATTTCTTGGTAAATGTGGCGGCCTGAAAAAGAAAAATGAATTAGGCGACTTAATTCTCCCTATTGCAGCTATACGTGGCGAAGGTACATCAAATGATTATTTCCCACCTGAAGTACCTGCATTACCTGCATTTAGTTTGCAGAAAGCTATTTCAACAACTATCCGAAATCATAATAAAGATTATTGGACGGGCACTGTTTATACCACCAACAGAAGAGTTTGGGAACATGATGATGAGTTTAAAGATTACCTGCGCAAGATCCGTGTAATGGGAATTGATATGGAAACTGCTACTATTTTTTCGACAGGCTTTTACAATGAGATACCAACAGGTGCTTTGCTTTTAGTAAGCGACCAGCCAATGATCTCGGAAGGGGTAAAAACTACTGAAAGTGATAAAAAAGTTACTCAAAATTTTGTTGATGAACATTTAAAAATTGGCATCGACTCTCTGAATGAGCTTATCAATAATGGTTTGACAGTAAAACACTTGAGGTTTGAAGATTAAAAATTCAATTGAACAATTTATCAATTTTACAGTCGGCAATTTAGTAGCAGTAATTAAAAATAATTTAACAGCTTTTGCAGTAGGCAATTTAGCAATTAAACAATAGGCAATATTATACCATCAGTTCAATCATTCGTAATCGGGATGATCATTTTTAACAAACACAGATTCGTAATTTGTTAAAATTCTTAATTTGTAGTAAGTAATTCGCAGTGCAATGGAGTTTAATGATATAATGTCCGAGTTAAAAAGAAAAATTTACCGACCGGTTTATTTTTTGATGGGCGAGGAACCTTATTTTATTGATATGATCTCTGATTATATTGAACAAAATGTGCTGGATGAATCTGAAAAAGAATTTAATCAAAGTGTACTTTATGGCCGTGATATTACTGCCGCTGATGTAATTGGTGCTGCCAAACGTTTTCCGATGATGAGCGAACATCAGGTGATCATTATTAAGGAAGCACAAAACATAAAAGACCTCGTTGGAAAAGATAAAGAGGGTGAAAAGGAAAAGGAAAAACAAAAAGAGAAAACAAAACTTCCTTTTGAAACCTATGTAGAAAACCCACAAAAATCAACAATCCTGGTTATTTGTTACAAATACAAAACCATTAAAAAAAGTACCAGTGCCGGCAAAGCTATTGATAAAAATGCTGTACTTTTCGATTCAAAAAAAATATACGACAACAAGGTTCCTGATTGGATCAATAATTATTTAAAAGGTAAAGAATATACCGTAAGCCCCAAAGCCAGTGCTTTACTCACCGAATATTTAGGAACCAATCTCAGCAAAGTATCCAATGAATTGGATAAATTGATGATCAATCTTCCTCCAAAATCTGAAATTTCGGTTGAACATATTCAAACCAATATTGGTATCAGTAAAGATTACAATGTGTTTGAATTACAAACTGCAATTGGAAAAAAAGAAGTACTTAAAGCAAATCGTATCATTAATTTTTTTGCTTCCAATGAAAAAGAACACCCAATGGTGATGACAGTATCATCACTTTATGGATATTTCTGCAAACTTTTAATTTATCAATTTTTAGCTGATAAATCAAAAGGCAATGTAGCCTCCGAACTTGGTGTACACCCTTTCTTTGTTGGAGATTATGAACGTTCCGCAAAAAATTTTTCGGCAGTTAAGTTAAAAGCTATTTTCAGTTATTTACGTGAATACGACCTTAAATCAAAAGGTGTTGACAGAGGCTCAGCAACTGAAGGTGAGTTATTGAAAGAATTGGTGTTTAAAATACTGCATTAACAATTAAATGCCTATGGG
>JAIOQD010000628.1 GCA_021413595.1 Bacteroidota bacterium
GGTCATTGATTTGCCTACCGATAAAATGCCAATAGGCAAAGGAGAAAAAAATAATTCGTTTACCCTTCATACCATTGATACCCAAAAGGGAGATATGCTTTATTTCTATACAGACGGATATGCCGATCAGTTTGGCGGCCCTAAAGGAAAAAAATTCAAATACAAACAACTACATGAATTATTGGTATCTGCTCATAAGCTGCCAATGGAGGAGCAAAAACAAATACTTTTAGTTACTATTGAGAAATGGAAAGGTGATTTAGAGCAGGTAGATGATATATTGTTAATTGGTATGAGAATATAATCTTCTAAAAAACAAATATTTATAAATTTAGCCAACAATTTTTGAATTCAGGTGTTAGTAAAATCGTTTTTTATTCGTTGATTAATAACCACAGTTTCGTAAATTCGTTTTTTATTAATTTTAATCAAAACATTTATTATGACTTTCGAAAATCTTTTAACAGAAACAGACAATAATATTCTGACAATTACAATCAATCGCTCCGATAAATTAAATGCCCTCAACAGGAACACCGTAAAAGAAATTGGTCAGGCAATAAAAAATGCAGGATCTGATAATGCCATAAAAGCAATTATAATAACTGGCTCAGGACAAAAAGCCTTTGCTGCAGGCGCTGATATCACAGAGTTAGTTGTACTTTCGGTAGAAGAAGGCAAGATCCTTTCAAAAGAAGGACAAGATGTTTACAGATCTATAGAAACATGCCCTAAGCCTGTTGTGGCAGCTGTTAACGGTTTTGCCTTAGGTGCAGGTTGCGAGCTTTCAATGGCTTGCCACATACGTATTGCCAGTGAAAATGCAAAATTTGGTCAACCTGAAGTAAACCTTGGTTTGATTGCCGGATATGGTGGAACACAGCGTTTGATCCAATATGTGGGGAAAACAAAGGCTCTTGAATTGCACATGACAGGCGATTTGATAAATGCTGAACAAGCTTTAAAATTAGGCTTGGTAAATTATGTTGTTCCACAGGATCAGTTGATTTTAAAATGTGTTGAGTTATTGGAAAAAATAAAAACAAAATCACCTAAAGCAATAACAAGTGTTATCAACACTATAAATGCTTATTTTGATAATAATACGATTGGGTTTGCTACTGAGATAGAAGAGTTTGGAAAATGTATTGCTACCCAAGATTTTAAAGAAGGTACTAGCGCATTTATAGAAAAAAGAAAAGCTGAATTTGTTGGGAAATAAACGATTAAAGTTTAAAAGTTTAAAGTTTGAAAAAAACATAAATTGAGCTCTTTAACTTTTAACTTTTTAACTTTTAACTTTCAAACTTAAATTGACTCCACTAAAAAAACTCGCTTCGCAAACTGCTATTTATGGCCTTCCAACAATTGTTGGGCGTTTGTTAAATTATTTTCTTACCCCTCTTTATACCTATTTATTTTCACCTGCTGAGTTTGGTGATGTAACTTCGGCCTACGCTTATGTTTCTTTTCTGTTGGTATTTTTAACGTACGGTATGGAAACCTCTTTGTTTCGATTTTCACAAACAGAGATTGAAAAGGAAAAGGTTTATTCAACAGCTCTTATTTCACTTTTTGTTTCCTCTTTCACTTTTATTATTCTTACAAGTTCTTTTTCAAATACAATTTCCGAAACACTTAATTTTTCGGGCCATCCCGAATATATAATTTGGTTTGCACTTATTTTAGGATGTGATGCTTTTTCTGCTATTCCCTTCGCAAAGCTCCGTGAACAGAACAAAGCCAAACGATTTGCAATTATCAGATCACTTAACATTGCTATTAATATTGGATTAAATTTATTTTTTCTTTGGTTTTGCAAAGGAGTTTATGACGCCCCAGAGTCAATATTCAAGCCGTTTGTGGACATGGTTTATAGCCCAACAATTGGCGTTGGTTATATATTTATTTCAAATCTTGTTGCAAGTATAGTTACAATGCTTTTGTTAAGCCCCGAATTTGTTTCGGTAAAATTGAACCTCGATACTGTACTTTGGAAAAAAATGATGAAATACAGTCTTCCTTTACTTGTGGCGGGTTTGGCAGGGATGACAAATGAAACACTGGATAGGGTTTTAATCCCACTTTTACTTCCTGAAGAAATTGCGAAAAGCCAAAACGGAATTTATGGAGCATGTTATAAAATTGCCATACTGATGACCATATTTATTCAGGCCTTCCGATTTGCGGCAGAACCATTTTTTTTCAGTCATTCAAAAGAAAAAGATTCTAAAAAGACCTATGCTGATATCATGAAATATTTTGTGATCATTTGTTCCATCATTTTTCTTGGAACAATGATGAATATGCAATGGATACAATATTTTGTAGGTGAAAAATACAGAGAGGGACTGGATGTGGTACCAATCTTATTGATTGCCAACCTATTTTTAGGCATTTTTATCAACCAGTCGATCTGGTATAAGCTTACCGGACAAACAGGATATGGTGCAATGCTTACTATTTTTGGAGCACTCATCACTATTTCGCTTAATATTTATTGGATTCCCCGCATAGGGTATATGGGGTCGGCTTGGGCAACACTAATTTGTTATGCTTCTATGATGGTAGCCTCCTATTTTTTAGGTAATAAACATTATCCTGTTAATTATGATTTAAAACGCATTTTGGGGTACCTCGGATTATCCGTAACTTTGTATTTTATTAGTGTTTTTGTTAAAACAGAATCGGCCGTTATTAATTTATTTTTAAATAATTTGATGTTGCTTGTTTTTGTTGCTGTTGTTTGGAAGTTGGAGAAAAGGCAATTAGGCAATTTAGCAATAGGCGATTAAAACATTAAAACACCGACCTGTTTCTACAAAATGAAGAACAAGTCTTTTTTGACCTGTTCTACTCTGAAGAAAAAATTCGTAATTCGTTAAAATTCGTAAAGTAATATGAAAATAAAGATCATCAATAAATCAAAGCACGAATTACCAAGCTATGCAACCAATGCTTCTGCAGGAATGGATCTTCGAGCTAATCTGGAAGAACCGATCGTTTTAAGATCACTGGAACGAACATTGGTAGCAACAGGTTTGTTTTTGGAAATTCCAATCGGGTATGAGGCACAAATTCGCCCAAGAAGCGGTTTGGCGTTTAAAAATGGATTAACAGTGCTTAACTCTCCCGGAACAATTGATGCTGATTACAGAGGTGAAATAAAAGTGATTTTAGTGAACCTTTCAAACCAGAATTTTGTAATTAATGATGGTGAAAGAGTGGCACAAATGGTTATTGCAAAGCACGAACAAGCTGTGTGGATGCAGGTAGAACAATTGATTGAAACGGACAGGGGAGCCGGAGGATTTGGAAGTACAGGAACAAAATAAAAGACGGCTCCTCCTGACCTTTCTTCAAAGAAGAAGAGGAAAGTTGGTCGCTAGCTAATTATATATAACTATAACAAGGTTTAACTAAAATATCGCTTTATACTATCGCCCCCTTCCCTTTGGGGAGGGGATGAAGGGGAGGGGCTTATATCTATGAAAATAATAATTCCAATGGCAGGCATGGGTAAGCGTATGCGCCCACACACACTAACAACACCAAAACCTTTGATTCCGATTGCAGGAAAACCAATGGTTCAGCGTATCGTTGAAGATATCATTAAGGTATGCGATGAGCCTGTTGATGAAATAGCTTTTGTAGTTGGACGTTTCGGGAAAGAAGCAGAAAATAATTTGGTTGCTATTGCCGAAAGCCTTGGTGCAAAAGGTCGTATTTTTTATCAGGATGAACCGCTTGGCACTGCACATGCCATTATGTGTGCAAAAGAGTGTTTAACCGGTAAAGTGTTGGTTGCCTTTGCTGATACATTGTTTAAAGCTGATTTTAAAATGGATTCCACTCAGGAAGGTATTATTTGGGTGCAAAAAGTAGAGGATCCAAAACCTTTTGGGGTTGTTAAATTAAATTCCGACAATGTAATTACTGACTTTGTTGAAAAACCTCAGGAATTTGTTTCAGACCTTGCTATTATTGGTATTTATTACTTTAAAGATGGCGGGTATTTAAGAAGTGAATTACAATATTTGCTTGATAATGATATTAAAGAAAAGGGTGAATTTCAACTCACCAATGCGCTTGAAAATATGAAAGCAAAAGGGACAAAATTCACCCCGGGTAAAGTTACCGAATGGCTCGACTGTGGAAATAAAGATGCCACTGTTTATACCAACCAGCGAATTTTAGAGTTTAATAAAGATACTGTTCGTAAATCCAACTTTGTAAATCGCAACTCTTCAATAATAGAGCCTTGTTTTATTGGTGAAAATGTAACTTTGATAAATTCCACAGTTGGTCCATACGCATCAATTGGAGAGGGCTGTGTGGTAGAAAATTCTACTGTTCAAAATAGTATTATTCAAACAAACAGCAAAATTAAGGATGCAGTATTAAGCAACTCTATGGTTGGTAATTTTGCTGAATATACAGGTAAATCGGCCAATCTAAGTATTGGTGATTATAGCATAATTAGATAGATAGGCGCTTCGACTCATCTTTTTTACACCTTTGCAAAAAGAGGTAAAAAAAAGATCATAGAAAAAATTGAAAAAGATAAAAGATAACACAATCATAAAAACACTTTACTTGTTCCCATTGCCATTCAGCAACAGAATGAAGGGGAGGCGTCACTTTGTTTTGTTTTTTCTTTTATTTTCTTTCTTTATTTCATCCTGCAAAACAAAAAAGGAAACAGCTGCTTCGTCAAAACAAAATGAAACTTCAAAATTTAAGAGCGCTTCTGGTGGCAAACAATTGTCTGGAAAAGAACGAGTTGAGTTCGAGTATCTTTTTTTTAATTCCAACAGAGAAAAAATTTTAGGTAATTATGATCTGGCAGAAGTATCGCTTTTACAAGCTTTGCGCATAGACCCTAACAGCGCTGCCACTATGTATGAGCTGGCAAATATTTATGCTTTCAAAAACCATAAAAAGCAAGCTTTGTTTTACAGTAAAAAGGCGGCATTGATCGATCCTGACAATATTTGGTATCAATTACTTTATATCGACTGCTTAAAAGATAGTAAGCAAAATGCTGAAGTTGTAACTGTTTATCAAAAACTATTAAAAAAATACCCCGAGCGAATTGATTTTTATTATGAGCTCGCGAATAGCTACTTGTATGTAAATAAAGCGTCAGACGCAATTAAAACGTACGAAAAAATAGAGGATCTTACAGGTATCACAGAGGATGCCTCTATGCAAAAATTTAAAATTTACAAGGCTATCAATAATTTTGAAAAGGCTCTGGAAGAGATCCAAAAATTAATCAAAACTTTCCCTAAAGAAGGCAAATATTATGGTATTCTGGGGGAGTTGTATCAGGAGAAGGGGCAAAGCGAAAAAGCATTGGCAGCCTATAACGATCTGCTTAAAGCCGACCCTCAAAATGCATACGTTCATTTATCCTTGGCCGAATATTATCGGAATCAAAAACAAAACGAAAAGGCATTTGAGGAAATAAAAATCGCTTTTAAAAGCAAAGAGTTGAATATTGATACCAAGATAAAGATCTTATTGTCTTACTACTCCATTACTGAAATGTATAGCGAACTAAAGGCTGATGCTGATGAGTTGTGTAAAATACTAGTAGAAGTACATCCTGATGATGCCAAGGCTTTTTCCATGTATGGAGATTTTTTATACCGTGATAAAAAATTACCAGAAGCCAGAACGCAATACAGAAAGGCCATTTCGATCGATAAAGAGAAATATTTACTTTGGAACCAATTGTTACTCATTGAATCGGAACTAAACGATTTTGTTTCGATGCAAAAGGAAAGCAAAGAAGCAATTGAGTTATTTCCAAATCAGGCATTACCCTATTTTTTTAATGGGGTTTCAAATATTCAACTGAAAAAATTTAGGGCGGCTATATTAGTTCTTAATGAAGGCAAAGGGTTTGTTTACGATGATCCTATTCTTGCTCAGTTTTATGCAAATATCGGAGATGCTCAAAATCAAATAAAAAATTACTCTGCATCTGATTCTGCCTATAATAAAGCATTAGAAATTGATCCAAGCAATGTATATGTTTTAAATAACTATGCATACTACTTGTCGTTACGTAATACCGATTTAGAAAGGGC
>JAIOQD010000009.1 GCA_021413595.1 Bacteroidota bacterium
GAATGTTTTGAAACATATTTAAAACCTTTGGGGCTTACCTCCTTGCTTGACGCACCTATACGAAAAGGTGGCCTTGTGATTGGAATAGTTTGTTTTGAGCAAGGCGGATCTCCACGTAGCTGGACCATTGACGAGCAGTTATTTGCAGGGGCAATAGCTGATTCTATTTCAATTTTATTGGAATCAATAGAAAGAATAAAAGCTGAAAAGGCCTTTCAGGAAAAGGAACAATTGCTTTCTTCCGTTTATGACACTGTGGGTGATGTCATTTTTGTTTTATCCGTGGAAAAGGAAGAACGATATAAATTTGTTTCCATTAACAAAACTTTTGTAACCACAACAGGTCAGAAGGATCATCAGGTACTTGGAAAGTATATCGATGAAATAATTTCAGCATCTTCTTTAAAGATGGTGCAGGATAACTACAAAAAGGCGATACTTGAGAAAAAAATTGTTCGTTGGGAAGAGGTTTCAGATTACCCTACCGGACAGCTTATAGGAGAAGTAAGTATAGCACCTATATTTGATGAAAATGGAAAATGCACGCTCCTGGTTGGTGCGGTGCACGACATTACCGATCGCAAAAAAGCTGAGGAGGAGACCCGCAGAATGAGTCTGGAATTGGAGGAGCGTGTGAAAGAACGAACAATTGCCTTGACTCAAACACAGGAGTCCTTAAAACTTAGTGAAGAAAAGTATCGCAAATTTGTGGAAGAGGCAGGAGATGTTGTTTACAGCTCCGATTACAATGGCTACTTTACTTATGTGAACCCTATGTCAAAAAAAATTACCGGTTATATTGAAAGTGAGCTCCTTGGAAAATCTTTCACTGAACTTATAGATCCGGAATGGAAAGATAGAGTTGTTAAATTCTACAAAGAACAATTCGATAATAAAATTCGTGAAACGTTGTTCTCATTTCCTATCATTACAAAATTAGGAGAAAAAAAATGGGTGGAACAAACAGTAATTCAACAACGTGAAGGCGGTAGGGTTATCGGGCATCAAGCTATTGTGAGAGATATAACAGAACGTAAAAAGAGTGAAGAAGAAATTAAGCAAAAATCCGAAGAATTGGAACGGTCTAATAAAAACCTTAACGACAGCGAACAACAAACACAGTCTATTTTTAACAGCGCACCTGATGCTGTTATTGTTATCAATGAGGAAAATAGAATTGTAAAGTGGAACCATAAAGCAGAAAAACTTTTTGATTGGAATGAATCAGAAGTTATTGGTAAACCTTTATATAATTATATTATTCCGGAACGCTACCGCGAAAGGCATAAAAATGGGATGAAACATTATTTAGCCTCAGGAGATGGTCCTTTTTTGAATAAGGATATTGAAATAGAAGCGATAAATAAAAATGGGATTGAGTTTAGTATTTCATTGACTATTTCACCTGTAGGCGTAAAAGATAAAATACTATTTATCGGCTTTATAAGAGATATAACCGAACGAAAAAGGATCGAAGAAGAAATAAAAAAAAAATCAGAAGAACTTGTTCGCTCTAATCAGGAGTTAGAGCAGTTTGCTTATATCGCTTCACATGATTTGCAGGAACCGTTGCGTACCATTTCAAACTTTGTTGGACTGCTAGGAAAAACGCTGTTAGGAAAAACAGATGATGTTACCAATGATTATCTTAATTTTATTACAGGCGCTACTTCCAAAATGCAAAATCTTATTAAAGATTTGCTAGATTATTCTAGAGTAGGAAAAACGATTACATTCTCAATCATTGATTGCAATAGTATCCTTAAAGATGTACTTGCCGGAATGGATGCTTCAATTAAAGAAAGCAAAGCAATAATAACATCTGATGTTCTTCCTAAAGTAAAAGCCAATGAAATACAATTGAAACAATTATTTCAGAATTTGGTCAGCAATGGTATAAAGTTCAGGAAGAAAAATAGTGTACCGGAAATAAAAATTACTGTTGAAGAAAAAGCTACAGAATACCTTTTTGCTGTAAAAGACAATGGTATTGGAATTGAAGAAAAAGATATAAGTAAACTTTTTGTTCTTTTCCAACGTTTACACAGGGAAGCTGAATATCCCGGTACAGGCTTAGGTTTGGCAACGAGCAAAAAAATCGTTCTTCTGCATGGAGGTAAAATATGGGTAGAGTCGAAATTAGGTAAGGGAAGCACTTTTTATTTCACTCTTCCCAAAAATAAGTTAAATTGATAACTTGTAATTCGATAAAAAACAAACTAAGGCCTAAGCGCCTAAACCAAAAACAGAGCTTTTCTCGCTTCAGAGAAGAACGCTGCTGTTTAAAGCGCCTCTCGCTAAACAATCCTCTGCTCTTCCTCTGCAATAAATTTCCAGCTCTTACTGATAATATTGGTACTCAATAAAATAACTTGAAAATTTTCAGTACCGATTGTTAGTGTGCGTTTCGTCATTTCATTTCGTTGTTGTTGTATCTATTTTTACACTCGAATAAGAATCGAATTTATCAAATAATTATACATCATTCCATTGTAAAAAAATCAAGGAGATTCCATTTATGACTTTAGTAATTAATCAAAATACTCAGGAAACAACTTTAGGTTTGCAGGGGCTTTTAGACGCTATTGTTAAATCTTCCGATGATGCCATTATCAGTAAAACCATGGATGGAATTATTACCTATTGGAATGCAGGTGCAGAAAAAATATTTGGATATAAATCTGAAGAAGTAATTGGAAAATCTATCAACATCCTTTGTCCAACTAAAATAGATGAACATAAACTTATTTTAGAAAAATACAACAAGGGAGAAAAAATTGAACATTATGAAACACAAAGGATTAAAAAAGACGGTTCAAAAATAGATGTATCCTTAACGGTTTCTCCCATTTTCGATGATAAGAAAGTGATTATAGGGTTTTCAAATATTGCTAGAGATATTACAAAAAGATCTAATTATTCGCAATATGTTCGAGGTTTAATTGAAGCCAGTTTGGATCCCTTAGTTATCATTAGCACAGAAGGGAAAATTACCGATGTTAACGAAGCTTCTGTAAAAGTTACAGGTGTTTCACGCGAAAAGCTGCTTGGGACTGGCTTTTCAACTTATTTTACAGAACCCACTAAAGCACAGGAAGGTTATAAGCAAGTTTTTGAAAAAGGTTTTGCTACCGATTACCCTCTAACGATAAAACATACAAATGGAAAATTAACAGATGTATTATTTAATTTGTCGGTATATAAGGATAGCGAGGGTTCTGTCATTGGTGTTGTCGCAGCTGCACGTGATATCACTGAAAGAAAAAAATCGGAGAGTAAATTTCTTGGATTATTGGAATCTGCGCCAGATGCTATTGTTATTATAAATGGCTCCGGAGAAATTCAATTGGTAAATTCTCAAACCGAGCGACTTTTTGGATACAAGAGAGAGGAAATTATTGGAAAAGAAATTGAAATATTAATTCCTTCCAGTTATAAAGATGTTGATCCTGCACACAGAACAACTTTTTTCGATAACCTTGAAAGATTTGAATGAGGCTTCTGTAAAAATTACCGGTATCCTTCGCGAAGATATGATCGGAACCGATTTCTTAAATTATTTTACTGAACCCCAAAAAGCAAGAGAGGTTTACCAACAGGTTTTTGAAAAAAATTTTGTTGCCGATTACCCATTAACCATACGTCATATAAATGGAAAATTAACCGATGTATTATACAATGCTTCGCTGTATAAAGATAATTACGGGAAGGTGCTTGGTGTAATCGCCACTGCACGTGATGTAACCCAACAAAAATTACTTGAAAAAAAACTAATAGAATACAAACATTTTTTTAACCACTCTGCCGATTTTTCCTGCATTGCAAATACGCAAGGTTATTTCGAAATTCTTAATCCTAATTTTGAAAAAGTATTGGGTTATTCTGAAAAGGAATTGCTTGATAATAAGTTTGTGTATTTTGTACATCCCGATGATGTTGAATCCACGCAAAAGGAAGTTGACAAGCTGAAAACAGGTGCTGTCACTATTAATTTTGTGAATAGGTATCGAAAAAAAGATGGAAATTATTTATGGTTTGATTGGAACGCAACTCCCGATACTGCCACAGGAAAGCTTTATGCTATTGCCAGAGATATCACCGAGAAAAAAAAGGCCGAAACAAATCTAATACAACTTTCATTGGAATTAGCCCGCTCTAACCAGGATTTGGAGCAATTTGCTTATATCGCCTCACATGATTTGCAAGAACCGTTGCGAACAATTTCCAGCTTTGTTCAGCTGCTTGATAAAAATAAATCCGAAACAATAGATGAAGAAACAAAGGAATATTTTCAATTTATTACGAAAGCAACGGATAAAATGAAAAATCTCATTAGAGATTTACTGGCTTATTCAAGAGTAGGAAAAAGTATTGAATTATCAACTGTTGATTGTAATATCATTCTTAAAGAGGTTATAGCAGAAATGGATACATCAATTAAAGAAAGCAAAGCCCAGATAACCTCTGCTATCCTTCCAAAAGTAAAAGGGAATGAGGTACAACTGAAAAAATTATTTCAGAATTTGATTAGCAATGGTATAAAATTTCGAAAGAAAAATAGTATCCCGGAAATAAATATTAGTGTGGAGGAAAAAGAAACAGAGTATGTTTTTGCTGTAAAAGATAATGGTATCGGCATCGAAGACAAAAACATCGATAAAGTTTTTCTTCTTTTTCAACGTTTAAATTCCGAAACCGAATATTCAGGCACAGGAATTGGCTTGGCTATATGTAAAAAAATTGTTGCCATGCATGGAGGTAAAATATGGGTGGACTCGAAAATGGGTGAGGGGAGCGCTTTCAGCTTCACTCTTCCAAAATGAAAATCAAATGTTCCCTTCTTCGATACCTCCGAATGCGGATTACACGAATTAAATTGAAGAACAATTAGTATCTGTTTAAAATTTAATCAAAAAAATGCAGTATGAATAATATTAGGTCTTGGCACATATTTCGACAAGCTCAATATGACCTCGCTCATGGTCAGTCTGAGCCTGTCGAAGACATTGCGTTGGCCCAACAAAAATTTTGATTGAAATTTAAACGGGTACTTAGATTTTCAAAAGCCTGTTAAATGTTGCGTTGAAAGAGTGGGAAATGAACAAACACTATTATTAACTTAAAGTTGCGGACTTAAAAATGCCATTTTTGTTGATGTTTTAGCATATTAAAAGAATGTTTAAAAAACGAAACTTGTAAATTTTGTTTTCATGGATGAAGCCTCAAAAATAAATAATTTGTTAGAGCAGGTTGAAAAACTGAGGCAAGAAAACGCTATGCTTCGTAGAGATTTTAGTTTGCTGCCAAATGGCAATACAGTTAATGTCCCCGAGGCTATGAAACCCTTGTTTGACTTTGCTCAAAAAAAAGTGGGAGACTATTTTCGTGAACTCAAAATGGATCCTACTAAAGGAACTATTGAAATTAATGATCAGCGTTATATACTTATTCGAGCTTCAGCATTGTCCATCGATTTTTTAAGCACTATACAAAAATTATATGCCGATAAAGGCGAAGAGGAGGCATTAGTTATTGGGAAGAATTTTTTATTTGATATTTCACATGTAATTGGCACGAATGATGCGAAAAATTTCCAGTCCACAATGCATCTTACCGAACCCATCGCAAAACTTTCTGCCGGTCCCGTTCATTTTGCTTATTCAGGATGGGCGTATGTTGATATACTCCCAGAAAGTAAACCTACGGCCGATGAAAATTTTTATATGATCTATCGCCATCCGTTTTCTTTTGAAGCCGACTCCTGGATCCGCGCTGGAAAAAAATCCGACTTACCGGTATGTATTATGAATTCGGGCTACTCATCGGGCTGGTGCGAAGAGAGCTTTGGGATGCCACTCACAGCTGTTGAGGTTACTTGTAAAGCCAGAGGCGATGAGCATTGTACTTTTATTATGTCACCTCCAAATAAAATAGAAGACCACCTTGAGAGGTATTCTTCATTGATTAAAAATGGATCCAATAAAAAAATTAAATATCAAATCCCTACTTTTTTTGAGCGAAAAAAAGTGGAAGAAATAATAAAGCAAAAATCGGAGGAGCTGATTCGTTCCAACAAAGAACTGGAGCAATTTGCTTATTTATCATCACATGATTTGCAAACGCCACTTATCACTATTGTTAATTTTGTAGGGTTACTTGAGAAAACATATTCCGGAAAAACAGACGAAAACATTAAATTATACTTGGGCTTTATTTTATCAGCTACCTCAAAAATGCAAAACATGATCAAGGACTTGCAGGAATTTTCAAGGATCGGAAAAAGCATATCGTTAGGAACTGTTGATTGCAATAAAATTTTGAATGCGACCATTAGTGATCTGGGGGTATTCATTAAAGAAAGTAATGCAAAAATCACTTTTGATAATCTCCCTGTGTTAAAAGGAGATGGCGTAAGGCTGAAACAACTGTTTCTGAATTTGATTGGCAACGCCATAAAATTTCGTAAAAAAAATGGTAAACCCGAAATTACAATTACCGCAGAAGAGAAAAATACCGAATATCTTTTTATCATAAAAGACAACGGAATTGGAATAGAAGAAAAATATTTCAAAAAACTGTTTAATGTTTTTCAACGACTGCATACGGATGAAGAATTTCCGGGCACAGGAATAGGTCAATAAATAATATAAGCACTACTGCTTGATATTACTACGTATGCTTCACACTGAGTTCCGTAGTATTGCGGAAGGTGTGCGCAGGGCAACCCATATATACTTAGAAGGTCAGTATGACGGTCGTACCATTTAGCCTGAGTTCAGTTAAAACGATTATAGGCTATTGCCTAATTCAATAAATTAATTTAACAAAAATTAAAAACAATTGCTGCGTATGAAAAAAATAAATTGCATCCTCCTGGTTGATGATAATCCGGCCGATAACACCTATCATAAAATCATTATCACTGAAGCTGAAATATGTAATCACATTCAAATTGTTACCAGTGGTCAGCAAGCTATTGATTATATAATTAATGCCAGTAAGCCGGGTCAGGCCGAACTCTTTCCCAAACCCGATCTTATATACCTTGATATTAATATGCCGGGTATGAATGGCTTCGAGTTTCTTGAAATATATCATACATTAGAGGAGGATCAGAAATCAAAAGCGGTGGTTATTATGCTTACCACTTCTTTAAACCCTGACGACAAAACAAAAGCAATGGGATTTAAGGAGGTGAACGAATTTCAGAATAAACCGCTTAGTGTTGAAATAGTTCAGGAGACAGTACAAAAATATTTTTGAGATACATTTTTATGCATTGTGATAATTTAGAACATTAAAAAAACAAATAAAATCGTTGATTCAAAAACGCAAAGCCTTCAAATTGGCAATGTTTAATTTATTTTTTTTCGGCTTTGCAAAAAAAAAACAGTTTTTAGAAATGCCCAGTGTCAGCGGATTTACAAATCAAAATTGTATCAATTAAACTGCTGGTCTAAGGCTCTGGAAAACAATAATTTCACCAAAGCCTTGGTAATCCAGAAATAAAGAGTATCTTTGCCACAGTTTTAGTCAAAAAGGGATTTTTGCTAGGCGAATTAAACAACAGTTTCTTACCTGTTATGAGTACCTAAGAGAGGCCACGCGAGCCTGGTACCAAGAAGAGTTACTTTTGTAAAATTCAACTCATTTTCCTACAAGTTGATTAAAGTAATTATAAACTTAATAAATCAATAATGAACAAATTTGAAGCGTTAGGCTTTAACAATGCTATTGTTAAGGCAGTAACCGAGCTGGGTTTTGAAAGCCCAACTCCAATCCAGGAAAAAGTAATTCCTGTATTATTAACAGGTAATACCGACCTTGTAGCCTTGGCGCAAACAGGTACCGGAAAAACAGCAGCCTTTGGTTTGCCCTTAACACACCTGATCGATTTCGCATCCCGCGATACACAAGCTATCATCAT
>JAIOQD010000010.1 GCA_021413595.1 Bacteroidota bacterium
TGATGATTTCGCAAACCATTTTACCTCGGTATTCCACAAAACATTTTGCTCGCCTTTGCGAACTCTGTCAATAAAAGGTTTCAGCGTATCGTAATCTTGTATCGGAACAGCGGATTTAAATTGTTCGTGATTTTGAATGTTTTTATAATTATGAAATCTACCCCAATCAGTATCTTTTGCGGACGTGACCAATTTGCGCAAACACTCATTCTGCACATCATTCGGATACTTCATAAAAAGTTCAATCTGATGCATTCGCTTCTTCATCCACCAACTGGCTATAGAATTGAGTATGGTCATAGTTTTTGACTAAAGGATAAAAAAATCATTAAATGATGCTAAAGGTAAAAAATTTAAACTTGCTTCTCTAAAATTAAAGTTTAAACAAAATTTGACTTAATGATACAAAAGCACATCTGTTATAGCCTCTGAAAAATTTAAGGCTAAAAAATCATACCATAACAAAAAAATATATCCTTATAATTAATTAGATAATGTACTTTTGCACTTTAAAATAAAAAAACATAAACAATTATGAGCAAAGGACCTATTTCTAATTTTATTGAAAAGCATTATAAACACTTTAATTCTGCAGCTTTAGTGGATGCTGCAAAAGGATATGAAGCACACCTTACCGAAGGGGGTAAAATGATGATCACTCTTGCAGGTGCCATGAGTACTGCCGAATTAGGTAAATCATTAGCAGAAATGATCCGTCAGGGTAAAGTGGATATTATCTCTTGTACAGGAGCAAATTTGGAAGAAGATATAATGAATCTCGTAGCCCATTCACATTATAAGCGCGTTCCAAATTATCGTGATCTTTCTCCTCAAGATGAATGGGATCTGTTAGAGAACCATTACAATCGTGTTACGGATACATGTATTCCTGAAGAAGAAGCTTTTCGCAGATTGCAAAAACATATTCATAAAATATGGAAAGATGCCGATAACAAAGGCGAACGCTTTTTCCCACATGAATATATGTACAAAATATTATTGAGCGGTGAGTTGCAACAATATTATGAAATAGATCCAAAAGATTCGTGGATGCTGGCAGCTGCTGAAATGAATTTACCAATGGTAGTGCCAGGTTGGGAAGATTCCACGATGGGAAATATTTTCTCATCGTATGTGATCAAAAATGAAATAAAGGCCTCCACAATGAAATCAGGGATTGAATACATGGTTTGGTTAGCTGACTGGTACCCAAAAAATTCGAGCGGTAAAGGCATTGGATTCTTTCAGGTAGGTGGTGGTATTGCAGGAGATTTTCCGATATGTGTTGTTCCAATGCTTTATCAAGATATGGAAATGACAAACATTCCATTCTGGAGCTATTTTTGCCAGATATCTGATTCAACAACAAGCTATGGTTCTTATTCCGGAGCAGTACCAAATGAAAAAATTACTTGGGGAAAATTAGATATTCATACACCTAAATTTATTGTGGAATCAGATGCTACCATTGTTGTACCATTGATGTTCGCCTGGATACTGGGATGGTAAAAGATTATTAGTGGAGTCATTATTGATTTTTTAAGCTGAAGATTTTTTAATTAAAAAAATCTTCAGCTTAACTCAAAAAAATAATATTTAGTTGAGTTTTGATTACATTAATTAAAAATAACCCAAAAATTATTAGGTTTTTTTAGAAAAATTTTATACTTTAGCATAAAGATTCAATTTATTTATACCTTAACGCAACATTTATTTTTTTTTATCGTTAAGCTAAAATATTTCAAATTTATTATTCACCCCGGTTTTGATTAAATACTTTTAATAAAACCATTAATATAAGGAGACCCCGATATAGCGTACACTCTACTTTTTTATAATTAATCCACAATTAAAAAAGGAGGTACCTATGATTATTAAGCAGGTTATTGACGACCAAGAATTAATTAATCGATATATCGCTGGTGACGAGACCGCACTTTCCACATTAATCCTTCGCCATAAACGCAGAATATTCAGTTATATAATGCATACGTTGAAAGACAAAGCATTATCTGAAGATATTTTTCAAGATACTTTCATAAAAGTGATCAAAACCCTAAAAAAAGGGCAATACAATGAAGAAGGCAAATTTTTGCCTTGGGTTCTTCGGATCGCTCATAATTTAATCATTGATACCTTCAGACATGATAAACGCATGCCAACCATTAGTGGTGGTACCAATGGCGATGGAGAAAACTTTGACATTTTCAGTGTTTTAGGGCAACATGACCGTACTATTGAGCAGGAGCTCATTCAAGGTCAGGTAAGAAAGGACATAAGGAAACTTGTAGAATGTTTACCTGCCGAACAACGAGAGGTATTAATGATGCGTCATTATTATGATATGAGCTTCAAAGAAATATCTGAGCAAACCAATGTAAGTATCAATACAGCACTGGGTCGTATGAGATATGCCCTGATAAACCTTCGTAAAATGATTGAAGAAAAGGAAATTGTGGTTTCTTATTAAATACAACGAATTACGAATTTTATCGAATTACGAATAGGGTATATTTCCTTATTCGTAATTCGTTTTTAATTTGTAATTCCCAGGAAGTTTAAAAATTTTATTGGGATATTTTTTTTTCATACAATAAACTAAAAACACTACCGTTAAACATACATTATAAACCAAATAAACCCTGAATGGCTAAAATCTCTACTAAAAAAAACATTGCATCTCTTAACCCTAATATGAATACAGAAGTTGATAACAGCAAAGAATTTCCTTATGAACCAGGAAATAATGTTATCAATAATATTCTAAATTATTCAAAAGTTTTAAGTATCCGTAAATCTAAAAGTATGGCGTATTTTGAATTGGTGTTAAATTAAGGTAAGCAGGTATGCAAGAGTATAAAAAAGGTTCTGTGAGAAGCTCACAGAACATTTTTTTATTTAAGGAGTTCTACAATTCGTTTTATAGCATCTTGATTTTCGGGAAGAAAAACAGAAGCAAATACTTTCTTTTTCTCTTTGTTAGTAAGGTGCCAACTCAGCGAGATATGATCATTTTTTTCGTTCCTTAATTGCAGGTCGATAAATTCAATTTTTGATTTGCACCACATATCCGCCATTTGAATCAGCGCATTCTGATTATAATCCTGCACATCGAAAAGATTGCCATAAAAGCTACCCATTGGAGGCATTCTGGTTGTAGTCCTGTACATCAAAAAGATTGCCATAAAAGCTACCCATTGGACGGAATAAGGCCTGCATCAATGTTTGAGAAGGATTCCCTTCAATTGGGCTATTTTTATGCTTATCACGAATTTGAATTATAACTATACCGCTTGTATTTTCAGCGATCCAATCATTAAAAATTTTAACAAAACGCAAAGTGGTTTCCAAGCCAAAATTATCGCGTAAACCGGCATCCATTATTTCAATACGGGGCTCACTTGGTAATGATACCACAGGTGAAATATATGGAAAGGTCGCACTCATTCGTAAAACACTGCTGAATAGAATTTTAGATGCATCTTGTTCTTTAAAAAAGCGAGAATATTCTATTGCATCAAAAAGCTTATTATAACTGGTCTTGTTTGTTCGAGTGTTTTGAGTGAGGAATGAAATGGGTTGTGATGATACCATTAGTTTTCTTCCATCATTTACTATTGAAGGAGAAAATATCATCATCGGAATGGATGAATTCGCCTCATCCAATTGATAATCACCTAATCTCTTATTAAATGCTTTTTCAGTATTTTCTTCTAATCTATGTTCAAAAGCATAGGCACGATCCTTCGGATATCTATTCCCATCAAGAGTAAAACTTTGCAACGGAAATAACCATTCGCTGGTTGCTATTTTAAAAGCGATGGGATTTAAAACATCGTTTGAAATATTTGTTAAATACTTTTTGCCATAATAACTTTTAATTTTATTATGTTGTTTTTGAAGATAGAGTTCGCGCAGGTAAGCCGCCCCGATCATACCTCCCGAAGAACCGGTAATTAATTGTGTTTGCTGTAAAAGTCTGCCGTTTAACATACTATCAGCATACTGCAATGTATAGAATGTCCATAATGACGACCGAAGTCCTCCCCCGCTGGTATTGATAAAGACCAGTTTCGGTTTTATTAGTGGATCAGTTAATGATGTGTTTTTTTGTTTCCATTTATTTAATATGCCTAACATGTTAACAACGTCCTTATCGAACAGCTCATAATTTTTGTCAATTTTTTTAAAATTGTTGTAACTATAATCTGCTTTTTTTGTATTATAATTCAAACCAAAAGCACGATCTACGGTCAACAAATCAATTTTATGAACAAAATTAAAAAGAAATAAAAACAAAATAAAAACAGGGATCGACCAGCCTCCCCACCATCTATAAAAGGAACTCACCAACATACTGAATGCAGTAAAAAGCAAAAAAATACTTGCTCCGGCAGGAATTTCAAATGTATTTTTTTCACCCAAAAAACCTAATACAAGCAAACTAACTATCGAGATCATTTCAAAAATAAAAGCAACATGGTGATTTCGTCTAATTACTTCTTTCAACATTTCCTTTTTATAATGCTGAACGGATCGTACTAAACGTATAGAGGTAGGGCTACTAAAATATGTTTCTACATACCAGTCTCTTGATTCTTTAACTAATTTCGGATTACGTTCCCCAGTAATTGGTCTTTTATCAGCCTTGTAGGGGATTTCTAATTTATGTTGTATTCCATAAAGTTTAAAAATATCTTTATTACCTTTAAAAAAATAAGTGAAAGCTAAAAAAAGAAAAAGGCCGAGCCCCGATAAAAACGCGACTATCATCAGAAGTATTTTAGACGTTGACATAACACCTTCTCCGTGAAGGAAAAAATATATTTCAAAACAATAGAGAGTAATAAAAACAAGAGGAATAACAAAATTATTTAAGCAGTACTTCATAAAAGGAAACCGAAGAGACGCAAGGAAAGGGAAACGGTAAGCGTTTTGTATAAAGCTGGCTATGTTGTATGCCATGACAAACCCTCCACAAGAGAAACCAACAATAAAATAAGATAGAAAACTTACTTTATTAAAATATTCAGGGCCCAAAAAAAGATAAGCAATCCCATAATTTGGTGCAATATTATTGGTGATCATCCCAAATAACAAGGACCAAAAAATTAGTAGTAATAAGTTTTTTTTAAAATCAAGCATTAAGAGTCTAAAAAAAAACGAATAGTACAACCTTCGAAAAGTCGAGTGCTTCCGAATGGCAATGCTTACTACTTGAATAAAGCTCATAAATTATATTTTACTATTTACCAGTTTCAAAATTTCGGTTTCGAGTTCTTGTGTTTGATCTACTATTACGTTTCCTTTTGAAATAAGTTGCGCTGCAAAATCTTTATCTGTAAGATCTCTTGCATTTATTTTTACATTTAAAAAAGCGCCCATTACAGCAGAACGTGCACACAAAGCACCAACACCAGCATCTGTAATAGAATTAGGGTTACCCGTTTCAGCCATTGCCTTAATTACCTTCATTGAATCGTAACATAACTGCATCACCTTAAAGGGCACTTCTGTAGCATATTTGGTGGCATGTTGTATCGCAGCTGTACGTGCAATTTTTTCGTCATCTGTTGATTTTGGTAAACCAAATGCTGTTAAAATTTTATTAAACGAATTGGTATCTTCATCTACCAACTTTAATAATTCATTTTTAAAATATTGCCCTTTTTCTGCCCAGTCAGAAAACTCTTTCCATCTATTATCCCAACCGGGTTTGTGGGAAGATAAATTGGCAACCATTGTACCTAAGGAAATCCCCAATGAACCAATATATGCAGAAATAGATCCACCTCCCGGTGCAGGACTTTCACTTGCAGTTTCATCTGCAAATTCAGTTAAATTCATTTTTATCAAACGTGATGGAGATTCATTGTTCAATAAATATTCTATGATCCGTTCTTCCGGCTTAAAAGGTCCTAATTCATCCAACCCTAAGGATTTCACTGCTATTTTAATTAATTCCTTTTCGGAGACTCCTGTTGAACGATTTTGTTTTTCAAGAAAATATTTACCGGCATCAAGTATAGCTTTTAATGGGATTAAACCAACCAGCTCAGAACCCGTTACCCTTATCCCACGCTCATTTGCCTTTTTACAAACTTCGTCAAAGGCAATATGAACAGGGGTAATATTGATATTGGTTAAGTTCATTGATATTTGGGCAATCCCATATTCTTCAATATACCAACCAATTGCTTTTACTGATTTCAAGGTACCCGGAATATTAACGGGGTTTCCGTTTTCATCGGTAACAA